>NZ_JBARVX010000052.1:0-3114 GCF_049646505.1 Microcoleus sp. | reverse complement strand
TTTATGGTTTCAGATATTCAGGCTGGCGAGTGGAATTTGGCGTTAGAGATTTTGTGCGATATTCTCATTGAAGAAGAAATTCCCATAGATTTAAAGGGTTATGAACTCTTGCAAGAAGTGGGCAATATCTTGAACATGGAACGGGAAATTTGGGAGATGCTAAAAGTCCAAGTAACTCCTTGACAATAGAATATGTGGAGTAGATAAATTATGACTCAATCTCCTACGACAATATTGATCGATCGCATCCTAGAACAAAATGCCGAATCTGTACTGATTTGGGTAAACAACATATTTTCAGGTCAAACCGCCCAACCGCAAGACTTTAACTGGCTGTTATTAGCCGATGTTGCTGCTGCTAAGGCTCGAAAAGGTGAAAATTGTTCCGGTTTGTGCGATCGCACATGGACACAAGTAGCGACGACAATTTACGATCGCCTATCTGAAGCCGCAGAACAAAAAAAACCAGGAAGCGGCGAGTCTTTTACGATTTCTGCAATGATGCTGCGGGCTGGGGCGATCGGACAACTCGGAGTAATTTTTAACCATCCTGTTCTCGATGTTAACTTGATTCTACAATGGTTTTGGCATAACATCAAAGAGTCGCGGGAAAATGTCGAAAAAAAGGCAGCTAATTGGAAAATGCTACCCATTGCAGAAATTCGCGAGTTAAGACAACTTAAAAATCGATTGAAAGTTATCGCAGCACTCGCTAACAACAATAAGTATGTTTTAGATGAAGAACTCAACACTTGGCTTTCATTGCGTGAGAAACTACCATAAAGTGCGATTTAAAAAACCGATCGCACTTCTTGCATAATTCGGCTCATTTTGGCCCGTAAAGCTAACTTCAGCGATAAATTATCGAATATGTTACACTTATGTCTAGAGAAGAGAAAGGGAGTCAAACAAAATGACAACTATCCAATCAATGACAACTGGAATAACATCCCTTTATGAACAGGATTTTTATCTTTGGTTGCAGACAACTATCAACTTATTAAAAGAGGGAAAGTTTTCTGAAATAGATTTAGAGAACTTACTAGAGGAACTGGAAAGTATGGGGAGAAGCGATAAAAATGCTTTAAAAAGTAATTTGAGGATACTTTTAATGCACTTGCTTAAGTATAAATATCAGCCAGAAAAACGAACAAATAGTTGGGTTTACACCATTCGCGAACATCGTAAACGCATCCGAGATACCTTCAAAACCAGTCCGAGTTTATATCGTTTTTTTGAAGATATTTTTAATGAATCTTATCAAGATGCCAGAGAATTAGCCGCAGATGAAACCGGTTTATCTATTCAGATATTTCCCCCAGAGTCTCCCTTTACTGAAGAAGAAGTTCTTAATCCTGATTTTTTACCGCTTGAGTGCGATCAATCTGAAAATTCTGAAAATATTGAATAATTGAATCATAATAGTATCAGCGAATATGCAAAAGCGAGGAAATAACTATGGTCACTGCTACTGCTGTACAGGATAATCTTACTGTAGAAGAATTCATCACCGAGCCGCCCGACAACATGGAATTGGTAGACGGCCAACTTGTGGAGAAAAATGGCATGACACTAAAGACGGGTAAAATTCAGTTGAGACTGGGGAATTATTGGGGAGATTACAAAGATTCCAGCGGACAAGGGGGAGAAGCTTATGTCGAAGTTCCTTGCCGCACTAGCCGACAAATTCGCCGCCCCGATGTCGCCTATCTCACACCCGAATTAGTCGCACAATATGGCAACCTTGCCACTTTACCTCAAAGTTTTCCCCTAATTGCCGAAATAGTTTCACCCACCGATATCGCGGAAGATGTCTTTCTCAAAGCACAGGAATATTTAGCATCTAGCTGTCAGGAAGTTTGGCTAGTTTTTCCAGAAAGTAGTTTGATATTCGTGATGACTCAAAATCAAATATTGACATTTAGATCCGGCGATACTGCTAGCACTCAACAAATCTTGCTCGGTTTTAGCATTGAGGTCGATCGACTGTTAGCTTAAACATCAAACTAAATTGCTACAATATCTTTAAGACTCCCCAGTTCGCGAAGGCGGACTTCGTTTGTAGAGCCTCCGAATTCTCTTCGGTGGTGTTTAAATCCAGATTTAATCTCCCATCCTTCTCGGAGCACAAACCGCCATGTCAGACGACTTTTCCCTAGACGACCTTTTAAACAAAAGTTACGACGCCTTTAAAGAAGCAGAAAACCAAGTGGGACAGTGCAATGTTTTAGTCATCGGCAAAACCGGAGTCGGCAAAAGTACCCTGATCAATTCTGTGTTTCGCCAGCGCTTAGCAGAAACCGGAGTCGGCCGCCCCGTCACTCACGGTATTCGCCAATACACAAAACCGAATTGCCCGATCGCAGTTTACGACACTCCCGGACTCGAACTCAATGCCGAACAAATTAAACTTATTCAATTAAACGTTGCTAAACTAATTGAAGACCAAAGACTCCTGCACCCCAAAGAACACATACACGTTATCTGGTACTGCATCAATCACAGCGCCAATAGAATAGAATCAGTCGAGGAAAACTGGCTGAAAGAAATGGAAGTTAAAGATGTACCAGTGATTTTAGTGCTCACTCAAACTACATCGAAAAAGCCCAGCGAGTTTTTCAAGCAACTGGAACACATGAATTTGCCAGTCAGTCAAATCATTCCAGTCATGGCAGAACCGGAAGAAATAGATGAGGATTATACAGTAAAATCTCACGGTTTAGACAAATTGGTGGATGCAACTTTTCAACTGCTGCCTGCAGTAGCTCAAAAAGCTTTTGTGAAAGAACAAATTGCCAATGTTTCGCTCAAATCTGACATGGCATTTAAGTATGTAACTGGTTATGTAGCCGGTTCTGCAATTGTCGGTGCGACTCCTGTACCGTTTGCTGATGCGCCGATTTTAATGGCGATGCAAACGGCAATGATTGCTAATATTACTGTGATTTTTGGAATGCCCTTTGATAAGGGGTTTGTTTCGGCGATGCTGTCTGCGATTAGCGGTGCTGGCGGGGTGACTGCTGTTGGCCGAAGTATTGTGACTAATTTGATTAAAATGATTCCCGGTGCTGGTACTGTTGTCGGCGGGGCGATTTCCGGTGCAACGGCGGCAAC
>NZ_JBARVX010000051.1:0-9957 GCF_049646505.1 Microcoleus sp. | reverse complement strand
TCGATCCCCCTAAATCCCCCTTAAGAAGGGGAGTAGGGGTTGACTTTGAGAAGAATCTTGTCCCCCCCTTAGTAGGGGCGGTGCCCCCGTGCCCGCCCTCTTGGTTAGGGGGGATCAGATTCTACGGGGCCTCATAAAAAATTGGTATCACAGAGATGCCGATCGTCCTGCTAGAATTTCCAAATCGGGACAATTTATTTTATCAGGCCCTCTGGTTCCTCCCGTGCCAGCGTTTCGATCGGGTTTGACCCTGCGCTCTTTTCTGTTGTTCGTTTCACAAAAAACTTAATCTAATGCACGTATTCATAGCCAGCGATCGAAACCACATTTTGGGATTAGCAGCACTGCTCAAGTCTTTAGATATCAATATTAGCAAATCTGCCGACATAGAGGTAAAAATTAGCGTGGTATCTGTCGGGATAGATGCAGAGCAAAAGCAACGGTTGCAGAATTGCTGCAAATACCAGATAGAATGGCAAGAATTTCAATCTAATTACGACCAACTTCTGTCGCTGTTCGGTTCTAAACTGAGTTACGTTAAATTGGAGCCGGGAAAATATACCAAGGCAACAGAAAGGCTGATTTGGCTCGACAGCGACACGATCGTGCTGGGAAGCTTGGAGCCGCTGTGGAACCTAGATTTGGGAACAATGCCCGTAGCAGCCGCAGCTAACGTCTGGGGAAATCCCAACAATTCTCAAGATCGAAACCCTTATTTCAATACTGGTGTTTTAGTTTACAACATGAAGCTTTGGGAGCAAGAAAAACTTTCGGAAAAGTTGCTCGAAAACGCTGATTCAAACCTTTGGGGCGACCACGATCAGGGTGCGTTAAATTCAGTTTTAGCCGGAAGGTGGAAGCAATTAGATCGAATCTGGAACAACGACAAGACGGACGATATGTCAACTAAAGTGATGCACTTTATGTCTAAACCGAAACCGTGGGAAAGTTCCGCCCCGAATCAATTATGGCTGGATATGTTGTCTCTGACACCGTTTAAGGACGAACAGAAAAACATTAAAGATAAATCGGGTTTGCTGTCGGCATTGAAGCAAAAATACAGCAGGATCGAGCCGTGGTTGAGGGAACCGACAATTAAGTTTAAGAGTTACCTGAACAAACAAAAACGTTAAGCTCAAAATCTGTCTTTCATGCCGCGCAATTGAGCGAAGGTTTGGACGGGATCGCGGCTGTTGGCGGCCCGTTGGAGGTTGGGAAAATCCCAGCGCAAAAATGGGTTGGTCTTTTTCTCGATGCCGATCGATGATGGTATCGTGGGTTCATTGCGGCTGCGCGCTTCCTTGACTTCGCCCAAGCGCTGCTGCAAATCGGGATTGTCTCCATCCACAGTCAGGGCAAATTGCAAATTTTGCAGCGTGTATTCGTGGGCGCACCAAACTCTGGTACTGTCCGGCAAGTTTCGCAATTGTTCTAGAGAAGCTAGCATTTGAGCGGGATTGCCTTCAAACAGTCTGCCGCAGCCTCCAGCGAATAAAGTGTCCCCACAGAACAATTCACCGGTTTCGCCTTGGTTGCGCGCGGGGAAATAGTAGGCTATGTGAGCTTTTGTGTGGCCTGGTACGAAGAAGACTTCGGCGGTTCTGCCGGCAAATTCTACTCGATCGCCCGCTTGCAAAAACACTTGCTGTCCGGGAATTCTGCCTCTGTCTCGTGCGCCGCCGCAAACTTTAATTTGCCGAAAGCGATCGATCAGTTGCTGGTTGCCGCCTACGTGGTCGCTGTGGTGGTGCGTGTTGAAAATTGCTGTTAATTCGGCTCCGAGCGAGATCAGTTGCTGCAAGACCGGTTCTGCTCGGGCTGGATCGACTACTGCTGCTGTCTGGCGATCGGGGTCGTGCAGCAAGAAAATGTAATTGTCGGACAGTACCGGAATTCGATAAACCTGCATATAAAACTGCCTCTATCGGAAAATTATTATACAATTGAATTGTGGCGATCGCTATCTGCAGGCTGAATCCAGAATTATTAACTCCGCGCATCTATCTTTGGGAGTAGAAGTTTGATATGTTATTTTTGCTGTTCCACAAATCGATTTACGATCGAACCGGCACCATTTGCGAGTCAACAACTGCGGGCAGCTTTAATTATTCTAACATAAAGGCGATCGAATAAATGCGAACATCTCCAAATAAATCCAATTTAACAATTTCTCAAATGGTCGATCGAATTGTCGCGTCTGGCAAGATTGCTCGCCGAGAACATTTAGTTTTAACATCTACTATCCTATCTGATGATAGAATTTCCGAGGAGGATCGATATCAAATCAATCGGATATTTGATTATATCCAAATTGGTCGCCTCAAGTTTATCGATTGAATTTTTCAGTTGACAGTTGACAGTTGACAGTTGCAGTAGTTAAAGCAGATCCCCCCTTAGCTTGCCCCCTACTCCCCCTTAAAAAGGGGGGAACAAGAGAATTCTCAAAGCCCCCCTTAAAAATGGGGAACAAGAGAATTCTCAAATCCCCCTTAGAAATGGGGAACAAGAGAATTCTCAAAGTCCCCCTTCTTAAGGGGGATTTAGGGGGATCTCCGGGGAATAAACAGGCTTAACTAAACCCTATTCACAATACAATCTACCGTTGCAGTTACCAAACAACCCAAAATAAAATGAGTACAAAAAAACCAACAATTTTGGTAACAGGTGGAGCTGGATATATTGGCTCTCACGCAGTATTAGCACTAAAAAAAGCTGGTTACGACGTGATAATTTTGGACAATTTAGTTTACGGCCACCAAGATTTAGTAGAGCGGGTTTTGCAAGTAAAATTAGTAGTTGGCGATACGAACGATCGCGCTTTGCTCGACAACCTGTTCGCCACTCACGAAATTGCAGCAGTCATGCACTTTTCAGCCTATGCTTACGTGGGCGAATCTGTTACCGATCCAGCTAAATATTACCGCAACAACGTCATCGGCACAATTACACTTTTAGAAGCAATGATCGCTGCGGGAGTGAAAAAATTTGTGTTTTCTTCTACTTGCGCGACTTACGGCGTGCCGCAGAAAATCCCGCTCGCCGAAGACCACCCGCAAAATCCGATCAATCCCTACGGCGCTACTAAGTTAATGGTAGAACGAATTTTGTCCGATTTTGATGTTGCGTACAATTTTAAATCAGTTTGTTTCCGCTATTTTAACGCGGCTGGAGCAGATCCGAACGGGTTGTTAGGAGAAGATCACAATCCCGAAACTCACCTGATTCCGTTGGTGTTGTTTGCGGCTTTGGGTAAGCGGGATTCGATCGCAATTTTTGGCACAGATTACGATACTCCAGACGGCACTTGCATTCGCGATTACATTCACGTTAACGATTTGGCATCGGCTCACATTTTAGGTTTGGAATATTTGTTAAATGACGGCAAATCTGATTTCTTTAATTTGGGAAATGGGGGCGGGTTTTCGGTAAAAGAAGTGATAGAAACGGCTCGCGAAGTGACCGGAAAAGAGATTAAAGCGGTTGAGTGCGATCGCCGTCCGGGAGACCCAGCAGCCTTAGTTGGTAGCAGCGAAAAAGCTATCAAAATTTTGGGTTGGTGTCCAGAATATCCCGACATTAAGGATATTTTAATTCACGCTTGGCAGTGGCATCAAAAACGACATTCCACTTAGTATTTAGGGTGCTGACGGCTAGAGAAAATATTGGATTGATGGATTTACCGCAGATTTTAAGCGGATACACACAGATGGACGCAGATAATTAAATAATTGAAAGCGAATTAGTGCGAGATGTCTAGTGGATGCTCCAAACCATATTTGATGATATGACTTATACCAATTTCATAAAGTAGCGCTAGATATTACCCCCCCAACCCCCCCTTATTTCGGGGGGGAGTGGGGGGGGTAGTAGCACATATGAAAGAAAAATGGTATTACCGGCAGAAAACTCCCATCAGCGTGCTGGTGGAATTACCCAGCTTGAATTATATATATGAAGTTTGCCCGATCGCTCCGAAAAGCAATTCTGTTATTTCTGATATCCTGTCTGCTATCCGTTGCAATTCTTCCCGCAGTTGCTCAGATTCAGTCACCGCCTGCGGTGCAGCTTGTCCGACAAGCTCGCACTCTGTACGCAGAGAAACGTTTTTCCCAAGCTGTACCGCTGTTGCAGCAAGCGGCGCTACAGTTTGAGGAAACAGACCAAAATCTCGATCTCGCCGCCGCCTTGAGCAATTTAGCTGCAACCTACGGGCAGTTAGCACTTTGGGAACAAGCAGAACAAACTGTGAATTCGAGTTTGTCGGCGGTGCAAACCGAACCCAAGACTGCCGAACAGCAGCGGATTTTGGCGGAGATTCTCAACATTCAAGGACAGTTGCAACTAGAACGGGGACAGACTCAAGATGCGATCGACAACTTGCAGTTAAGCGCTAAAATATTCGAGCAAATCGATCGCAAAAACCAACTTTTTCAAGTTCAAATCAATCTAAGTCGGGGTTGGGAAACTCTCGGACTTTACCCGAAGGCTTGCAAAATTCTGTTAGCTTCCTTGATGTTGGAAAACCAAACTTGTACAGTTTCGACTGCAGATTTGGCGACTTTTAAAAATCAGCCTGTTGCTGCCGAAAAAGTCCGGGCAGTTCATGCTTTAGGGCGGGTAATGCGGGTTTTGGGACAATTGGAAAACTCCCAAAATTTGCTATTAGAGGCACTGACAGCAGCCCAAAAATTAGGTATCAAACAAGATGAAGCGGCAATTTATCTCAATCTGGGAAATACGGCGCGGGCGAAAAGCAATAAACCGGGTTTGAGCGCCCGACAGCAGGCTGACTTGGAAGCCTCGGCTCTAGAATATTACGATCGCTCGGCGGCAATCGCAGTCGCATCGCCTTTACAAATTCAGGCGCAGTTGAACAAATTAAGTCTGTTGGTCGATCGCAAAAACTGGTCGGAAGCAGAGGTTTTGTGGCGTTCCATCGAACCTCAAACCGCTGAATTGGGTTCAAATCGTGCGGGACTTTACGCTCAAATTAACCTCGCTCAAAGCTTGATGAAATTAGCTCAGTCGCCTGCAAAAACTTTGAGCTTAAGCGATGTTGACAAAATGCTCGAACGCTCAGCATCACCGGCAAACACTTTGGGCGACAAACGCATACAAGCTTACATTCTGGCAGCTAGGGGCAAACTTTCGGAATTGCAGCAGCAGCACCAGCAGGCGGAAAGTTTGACAAATCAGGCTTTGAGTTTGGCGCCAGTGTTTGAATCTCCCGATATTTCCTATCAATTATTGTGGCAGTTAGGGCGGATTCGGAAAGCTCAGGGAAATACAGAAGGGGCGATCGCCCAATATACTCAAGCTGTAAATGTATTGTCTTCTCTGCGGGGCGATTTGGTGACAGTGAATCCCGAAGTACAATTTTCGTTTCGGGAAAGTGCCGAACCGGTTTATCGGGAATTAGTCGGACTGCTTTTGGAAGGGGAATCTCCGAGTCAAGCTAAATTGAAACTGGCGCGCCAAACGGTGGAATCTTTGCAGTTGGCGGAATTGGACAACTTTTTTCGGGATGCTTGCGCTGATGCTAAACCACAGTCGATCGAGCAAATCGATCCTGCTGCGGCGGTGATTTATCCAATTATTTTGAGCGATCGTTTGGAGGTAATTTTATCAATTCCCGGCAAACCCCTGCGCCGCTACACTACCAATAAGTCTCAAGCCGAGTTAGAAACAGCCTTCAGACTAGCCAAAAATACGATCCGGCCTGCTGCGTTTCCCCGCGACAGGTTGCCCGCCGTCCAACAGGTTTACGACTGGTTGATCCGCCCCGCAGAGGCAGATTTGACTGCTAGCGGAATTAAAACTCTGGTATTTGTACTCGACGGTTACTTGCGAAATCTGCCGATGGCGGTGCTCCACGACGGCGAAAAGTTTTTGCTAGAAAAGTACAGTATTGCTTTGGCACCGGGACTGCAGTTGCTGACACCCAAACCTCTGAGCCAAGTTAAGTTGAGAGTGCTCGCGGCTGCCCTCTCAGAAGCGCGTCAAGGCTTCTCGGCTTTGCCGGGGGTGAAACGAGAAATTCAAGAAATTTCAGCTCAGATGCCCGCTACTGACCTGCTGAATGAAGATTTTGTCAGCGGGCGGTTGCGCGATAAAATTAAGTCTTTGTCTTACCCGATCGTCCATTTGGCAACTCACGGTCAGTTTAGCTCGAATGCGGCGGATACTTTTATTGTGACTTGGGACGAGCGGGTGAATGTCAAGGAGTTCGATCGGCTGCTGCGATCGCGCACTGGGAATAACCAACAGCCGATCGAGCTTTTGGTGTTGAGTGCTTGCGAAACTGCTTCGGGCGACAATCGCGCGGCTTTGGGTTTGGCCGGGGCGGCAATTCGATCGGGTGCCCGCAGCACAGTCGCCACGCTGTGGCAAGTCAACGACGAATCCACTGCTATCTTTATGACTGAGTTTTATCGGCAACTTGCTGCCTCTAAAACCAGCAAAGCTGAAGCCCTCCGCAACGCTCAATTAACCTTGCTGCAGAACCGAGAGTATCAAAATCCCTATTTTTGGGCACCTTTCGTGCTGGTGGGGAATTGGCAATAATCTAAGATGGGAATGGGGAATGGGGGATTGGGAATGGGGGATTGGGCATGGGGGATTGGGAATGGGGGATTGGGAATGGGGGATTGGGCATCGGCCAAACAGGGCATTGGGAATGGGGGATTGGGCATCGGCCAAACAGGGCATCGGGCATCGGCCAAACAGGGCATCGGCCAAACAGGGCATTGGGCATTGGGCATTGGGCATTGGGCATGGGGCTTGCAGTCAACAGTCAACAGCCAACAGTCAACAGCCAACAGTCAACAGCCAACAGTCAACAGTCAACAGCCAACAGTCAACAGCCAACAGCCAACAGTCAACAGCCAACAGCCAACAGTCAACAGCCAACAGTCAACAGCCAACAGTCAACAATTAACTGATAACTAACTTAAATGCTTGATTTTTTGTTAAAAATTGTAAACTGTTAGGGAGTGCTTTCCGCATCTAATATTTTTTCGAGGAGTCCCATGAAGCAACTTTTGATGGCTGAGCGCTTTTGCTTGATAGCCCACGTCGTGTCAATGGCTTTTGGATTGGCAGGGCTGCTGCTGGTTGTACCCAATCCTGAATTAGTGATGAGTTTACCGCCCGCCGGACAAACTCTGTTCCAATGGGGGATGGCTGGGGGTGGAGTAGTTTATATCATCTTTGGTGCAGCAGCGGTTGCTATCTATGCCTATCGGACGTTGGGGCTGGGTGCAACTCTGGCATTTTTGGTGCCTTCTGTGTTTTTGTCCTTGAGTAGCGAGTTGTTGGGGACGAGTACAGGTTTTCCCTTCGGAAACTACCACTACTTGAGCGGTTTGGGCTACAAAATTGCAGGGCTAGTTCCGTTTACAATTCCCCTCTCGTGGTTTTATCTGGGACTGGTTTCTTATATAATTGCTCGGGCTGGAGTTGGCGGCGGCAAAGGCCAACTCAACTGGGTGCGCCAAATCGGGGCGATCGCCCTTGGTGCTATGCTCCTGACAGCTTGGGATTTTGTACTAGATCCGGCGATGAGTCAAACTTCAGTACCTTTTTGGGAGTTTGAAGAACTTGGAGCTTTCTTCGGGATGCCTTACCGCAATTTAGCGGGCTGGATGGGTACTGGAGTGCTGTTTATGTCCTTGGCAGCTTTCTTGTGGAGCAAAAAGTCGATAAAATTAGAGCGCTCGGAATTGGGTTTGCCCTTAATTGTTTATTTGGTAAACTTTGCTTTTGGAGCAATTATCACTGTAACTTCCTTGGATTCTCGGTTTTGGTTCCCGACATCGCTAGCTGTGCTTCTGGGCGTAGTTCCGGCGATCGTCTTAAGCTGGATCGCTAAACTCGCAGCCGATGAAGTAACAGAAACAATTCCGTATTTGGAAACATCTGCTGTGACAGCGGAAATTCCACCTCAGCCGGTTGGCGCTTTACGCAAGTAAGGATCGTGGATTAAATAACTTCCGTAGGTTCGTTCCACGGGCCCAACCTACAAAAAATGCAAGTTATTTAATTCTCTAAATTTTGAGCTAGTTTAAAAACCCGGTTTCTACAAGAAACCGGGTTTTTCAGCGGCGATTTTTTCCTTCCCAATTCCTGTAATATGTTTGAGGTCAAAATTTTATTAAATTTTTTAACTTGATATCAGTTACCAAAAAAATCAACTGTAAATAAGCTCCCAACTCATATCCCCATACGCTTGGGTTAAGCTCGATCCCCCCTTAGCTTGCCCCCTACTCGACCCCTACTCCCCTTAAAAAGGGGGGGACAGGAAGCGCTCAAAGTCAACCCCTACTCCCCTTCTTAAGGGGGATGCGAGGGGGATCTCCGAGGAATAAATAGTTTTAACTGAACCGTATTGACCCATATCCAGTAAGTCATCCCCAATTCTTCAATTATTCAATAGTATGGTTTTCCCGATCGCCCCTCACCTGTTCTCCCAACTGCTGACAACTATCATCCCTGTCGCACTTTTGCTGCTGCAATTACCCGCTGCGGCTATTTTAATGTCGCGGTTAATTAAAGGCCCGTCGCGCATCCCGCCCCTGGAACCGGATTCGCCGACGCTGGACTTGTTAGGGGCTTGTACTGCGGTGGTGCCGACTTTGAACGAAGCAGAGAGAATTTCGCCTTGTTTGGAAGGATTGAGCCGCCAAAGTTACGAACTCCGCGAAGTTATTGTTGTTGACAGCTATTCGGTAGACGGCACCGGAGATTTAGTCAAAGCTGCCGCCCAAAAAGACCCCCGGTTTCGCTTGATTAACGACGATCCGCTGCCGGCGGGCTGGGTGGGGCGGCCTTGGGCTTTACACACGGGGTTTTTGGCAAGTTCCGAGAAGTGCGAGTGGATTTTGGGGATAGATGCGGATACTGTGCCGCATCCGGGTTTGATTGCGAGTTTGCTCAAAACGGCTGCGGCTGGAAATTACGATTTGATTTCGCTATCGCCGCAGTTTATCCTCAAGTATCCGGGGGAGTTGTGGCTGCAACCTGCGCTGTTAATGACTTTGGTTTATCGGTTCGGCCCGACGGGAACCGGCGGGGACGTGCCGGAACGGGTGATGGCGAACGGTCAGTGTTTCCTCTGCAAGCGCGAGGTTTTGGTGGCGTTAGGGGGCTATGAGGTGGCAAAAGGTTCTTTTTGCGATGATGTGACTCTGGCTCGCTATGCGGCTGCTAAGGGCTTTAAGGTGGGTTTTTTGGATGGGGCGAAGGTGTTGCAGGTGCGGATGTATGAGGGGGCGATCGAGACTTGGAACGAGTGGGGGCGATCGCTCGATTTGAAAGATGCTGCTTCTGGCGGTCAAATTTGGGGCGATTTGTGGCTGTTGCTGGCGGTTCAAGGTTTGCCGGTGCCGATCGTCCTGTGGTATTTGTTGTCTGGTTCTGTGCCTGCTGTGGGGGCGTTTCCGCAGTTTTGGCTGTGGGGATTGAATGTGTTTTTGGTGGCGGTGCGATCGGCTTTGTGTTTGGCGATCGCCCCAAGCTACGATACAACTCAGGCTTCTGGTAAATGGCTGTTTTGGCTGTCACCTTTGGCCGATCCGCTAGCGTTTTTGCGAATTCTGATTTCTGCTTTTAATCAACCTACTCAGTGGCGCGGCCGCAAGTATGAATAGTCGTTAATTTTTTGCTAGACATTAATTAAGGGCGATCGCCCGTAGGGAAACGGCACTGCCGTGTCCGGCGGCGTTCTGCGAATGAAAGATAATTTACAGCAGATTCCAGGTATGTGAAATACATTCAATATTTCGTAGGGACACGGCACTGCCGTGTCCCTACAGATGCTTGTGCGAGAACCCTTTTGGTCTTTTTTGTACTGAAGGGATCTCGCACTTTTCTTAATTCCCTAAACCAGCATGAAGTTAGCCGCTGTAATCGAATTGGCACTCACTCCAATCATCACACCTAACTCTTCTCATGTCAAGG
>NZ_JBARVX010000050.1:0-6752 GCF_049646505.1 Microcoleus sp. | reverse complement strand
TAATTCGGGCGGGTTTTGCCAACAAAGCACCTGACGATAACGCTGTCTGGGCCGGACAATTTTCTGAGACTAATCTCCCTGTAAATAGCCCTGCTTTAATATTTTGGGTGCAGACTTACGGAGTCCTCAAGGGCGATCGCGAACAATACAAATTATTTGCACCCAACGGTGAAACCGTCATCAATGACAGCAAGGAAATTCCCGCCCCCAGCCGCACTTGGTTGCGTTATGCCGGCAAAAAAAACAGTACAAATAATCCCCTGACTCCCGGAGTGTGGCGGGCAGAATATCGGTTGACGCGGGGCGATCGAATTTTAACAGAAGTTAAGCGAGAAGTTGAATTGCGATAACCTTATTTATTTTTTCGCAACCTATCAATTCAAGCATTCAGAAACCGGGTTTTTTCCGACAATCATGTATCTCAGCCTCGAATTAAGTAAAACCCGGTTTCTGGGGTATGGACGTGCAGATAGTGTTAAAATAATCACAATATTTGGAAATAGTAGAAAAATATCGAACGGCGAATGGAATTCGCGACTGCACAAACGAAGTCCGCCTGCGCGGACTGAAGAATAGCGATAATTTTCACCGCCGTGTCTTCTTCGGATTTCGATCGCGATCAAGGCAAATTTTCCCAAGCTTGAGCTACAATTTCGCTCAACCAGAGCCTTTGAGCAAAATCGAGCAGGTTGTCGTCGGCGAGCACCTCAGCCTTTAACTCGTCTAAAGACTGAGAACGCGATCGAGCTATTTGAATCACACCCGCGATCGCCGACGCCACCAATTCTTCATTCAGCGGCTGCTGTCGCAAAGCAATCATTTCTTGAGGATTCGTAGGAATGGGATAATTCATAAGAGTGCATATCAAAAAAAGTAGATACTGACCCGCTGCGGCTCAACTAAGAGCTATGGCGATCGAGAAACTAAAAATCTTAAAACATTGTAAACTTATTTAAAACTAAATAAGTATTCGGGAGTATAGCCTACTTTGCTCCCTTGTCAACTCCCCCATCTTTATTAATTTATTCAGAATTGAACTCCCAATCATGCAAGAAATTCTTTATCTAGAAGTCCCCACACCCGATACAGCAGCAGTCTGCACCTGGCTGCAGCACGAATTCGACCCCGGAATCGGAGAAAAAATTATTACTCCTGACGGTTTTCGCCTGCTTTCCAACACAACAGCAGCGGAGTTGGTAAAATCTGGAACTCAAAATGCTAATCCAAAACCGACCCTCGCTGATACCAATTCAGAAAACCACAATTGGCGAACAGAACTTTCCACCTTTGTCTGGTCAGTACAGCGCACAACTTATTTAAAAGTCTTTCGTGTAGAAGACGCGCCGCCTGGAGAAAAACAGTTCCTCGAAGCTCTAAATCTGGCTGTCAGAAACAAGTTTCCCGATCGCTACCCAGAACCCCCCACCGTAGACCTCTCCAAACAGTCAATTTTTGACGCTCTTGCCCCCTATTACCCTCTCACCGTTAAATACTTCCAAAAAATGCCCAACGGCGAATACGACCTGCAGCGCGTTTACTGGTGGGAGCAGCGCTGGCGCGAAAACACTCGCAATCCTCAAAAGCCAAAACAAGTCGTGTTTTTGAAGGAAGAGGGAAGAAGAACCCCCCCCTGCCCCCCCCAAGGGGGGAAGGAAGAAGGCACTGTTTCGGTGTCGGAAGCTGGGGATACTGTTTACGATTTAATTTATATCGGCGGAGCATTAGGAGTGATTCACGCCGCAGTCATGGCGAGATTGGGCTACCGAGTGCTGCTGCTGGAACGAATGCCTTTCGGGAAGATGAATCGCGAGTGGAATATTTCGCGGGACGAAATGCAAAGCTTAGTTGATTTAGGTTTATTTACTGCAGCCGAAATCGAAACTTTGATTGCGCGAGAATACAAAGATGGCTACTGCAAGTTTTTTGATGCTAACAATCCGCCCGTTGCTAAAGCGGAAATTCTGCACACGCCGAAGGTGCTGAATATAGCTTTGGACAGCGACAAACTGGTGTATTTGGCGGGAGTTAAACTCACAGAAGCGGGCGGGGAAATCTGGGACGAAACTGAGTTTATCAGAGCCGATATTGAATCTGAAAAAGTTATAGTTCAAAGCTGCCACTTGCCGACCAAAACCGATCGCACTGTCAGCGGACGTTTGCTAGTCGATGCAATGGGTTCAGCTTCTCCCATCGCTTGGCAATTGAACGAAGGACGGGCTTTTGACAGCGTTTGTCCGACGGTGGGAGGAGTCATTGACGGAGGAATTGAGCCTGGAGTTTGGGATTCCGATTACGGCGACGTTCTCTGGAGTCACGGCGATATTTCTCGCGGCCGCCAACTGATTTGGGAGTTATTTCCCGGCGCTGGAGGAGAACTCACAGTTTATCTCTTTCACTACCACCAAGTAAATGCCGAGAATCCCGGTTCTTTGCTGGAACTGTACGAGGATTTTTTCGCAATTTTGCCGGAGTACCGCCGCTGCGATGTCAATAAATTAATCTGGAAAAAAACTACTTTTGGTTATATTCCGGGCCATTTTAGCACCACCAGCAGCGATCGCGCCGTAGCAGTCGATCGCCTAATTGCGATCGGCGATGCAGCATCTTTGCAATCTCCCTTAGTATTCACAGGTTTCGGCTCTCTCATCCGCAATCTTTTTCGATTAACAGATTTATTGGATACAGCTTTAAAGCACAATTTATTAAGTGCCAAACACTTAAACCAAATTCGTGCCTACCAGAGCAATATATCAGTAACTTGGCTGTTTTCTAAAGGGATGATGGTGCCGACGGGGCGCACTTTGCCACCCCAAAGAATTAATTCAATGCTCAATACCTTTTTCGGTCTTTTGGCAGAACAAGAACTCACCGTCGCGGAAACTTTTATTAAAGACAGAGCCGACTGGCTAACTTTCAATCAATTAGCAATTAAAGCAGCCAGAAAAAATCCTTCTCTCCTGTTGTGGATTTTAGATTTTGTCACCTTCCGGGATATTTTGCGCTGGCTGGGGAGTTACTTGAATTTTACTCTACTGGCTTTGGCAAGTTTCCTATTCGGATGGCTCCCCAGCTTCGCCCGCAAAATACAGCCTTGGTTGGAGCCGCGCTATCCGGCTGTTTGGCTGTGGCTGTTGGCTACCAGCTATGCTCTCACCTACGGGATGGGAAAAGGGAAAAAAATAGTTTCGAGTTAATATCAATTTCATAAAGTTATGCTACAGAGAAAGTTTGACTCCCCCCCTTTACAAGGGGGGGTTGGGGGGGGTAGATATGTAGCGCTATTTTATGAATTTGGTATAAGGGGAAAGTCGGAGAGGGGGAAAGGGTGCGATAGGAATTGGGGGAGAGGGAAGAGCGGGAGAGAGTCTGACGGGAAAAATCATCCCTATTTCCTCTTCTTTCTACCCTCGAACCTCAATATTGAGCCGTTAAATTCTTGACAATCCCATTCCCGCACTGCTGCGACTACGCCGAATTTCCCTTATCCTTATTCTTCAGTTTCCTTGGTTTCTGCGTCTTTCTCACTGTCATTCGGATCGATCGCACAATTGGGATCGCGAGCCAAAAACTGCTTTACCGCAACTTGGCGGTTAGTCATAAACTGACCCCAAGCACCGGGAAACACCTGATCCAAGGTTTCCACCAGCGCCCAAACTTCAATATTCATCACTTTGTAATAAAAACTGTGAGAATGCTGAATCCTAGTCAGCATTTCGTCTACCTCAACAGGAGGTAGCAGCTTCGGATCGGGCAAATTATCGCCAAAGGCGCTGGACTCATGTAGGGGCATGGTTAAAAATTTAACAGCTTACTGATTGTAGATCAGTTGATTTTCAGTTGGCGATTTTCGATTTTCGATTTTCGCTGAGAAATTGATTCCACGGATGAATCTGCGGGCTTGTATGCGTCTTGGGCTTAGGTTAAATTTAACTTTACTTGCCCGCGCTCGGCTACAAGGCACCGATCGCCCGATCGACCAAACCAAGAATTGATATTTATTTATACCTAAGAGTTCAGGATATTTCTACGTATCTGCATCCTAGCATCAGAGTTCGTCTAAAATCTCAATTAGCTTGAGGGCTGCGATTGCTGTCACTCTCAGCAATATCCTGACTTCGGCTTGCGTCGCAGCAGCGTCGATTCCTGAAAGCCGATCGCCAGATTTATGAGGGGTCAACAAAATGGTAGACTGTTTGTGTCATTACAAGACATTAAAACCTACCGCTAGACTGGGGGAAAGTCAAGCCTAAAACATTGTCATAAAATGTCGCCGCGCACCAAAAAGTGCCGGGGTGGCGAGCCTGGGAACCAGAAAAATCAAGATATTAGGACTGCTGAGTCTTAAGAATCCCCGCCTGCACAAAAAACGGGAGTGTCATATAATCGCCACATATCGACCTGTCGAGGTTCAAGGGCTAAAATAGTTCAGATCGGCACGGCCCAAAGGCGTCAGGAACCCTTATGCAAAACTCTATGCCAAAACACTACTTGTGGGCTGTAGGTGAAGGGATCAAAGCGTGCAAACCAGGCGATCTGATCGCGGGTCGCTATTTGGTCAAGCGCGATCGGCTTCTTGTCGATACTCAACCCGAACACTTGCCGGAACTGCCCGAAGAGATTCCGAGCGCGATCGTTCCTTACTTGAGACTGTTTGCCTATCAGTTGCACGTACCTCAAGTATACGGGCTGGTATCGTCCCAGACGAGCAAACTCTCAGGAGATATCTGGCTGCTGGAAAACGCGCCTATTGCCAAGCTAACGGAATCTTTAATGCCGGAATTGGCGGAGTCCTGGAAAGGAGCCTCCGCGATGCGACAGCTAAATTGGCTGTGGCAAATTGCCCAGTTGTGGCAGCCTTGTATCGCTCAGGGCGTGGCTTCCACCCTGCTGACTCCAGAACTGCTGCGGGTGTCCGGGCAATTAGTCCAGTTTCTGGAATTGCAGCCGGATCGCAAACCGCCTAGTTTGTCGCAGTTGGGCAAATTGTGGCAGCAGTGGATCGACGACGCTCACCCGACGTGCGCCAATTTTTTGAGGCAGCTTTGCCAGCAAATGGTCGCCGGTCAAGTGCGCCACGGCGAACAACTGATGGGCCAGTTGGATAAAGCTCTGGCAAAATGCGGCCGCTCTTACGATCGTCACATTGAGATTGCCACCGGCACCGATGTCGGTAGAGCGCGAACTCACAACGAAGACGCTTGCTATCCGCCCAGCGGTACCGTGTTCGCCGGCTCTCCGGGATCGTCGGCTTGCGCGATCGTCTGCGACGGCATCGGCGGACAAGACGGCGGCGAAGTCGCTTCGGAATTGGCGATTGCCGTGCTTCAGGAAAAGTTGCAGCTTCTTCCCCTGCATCAAGCTAATTGGGACCCGCTGAGCCTGACTTCCAAGCTCGAACGGGCCGCCTGTGCTGCTAACGACAAGATAGCCAGCCGCAACGACAGCGAACACCGCCAAGGTCGCCAGCGGATGGGAACTACCTTAGTTATGGGTTTAGCTCACATTCACGAACTCTACGTCGCCCACGTCGGAGACAGTCGGGCTTACTGGATTACCCGCAACGGCTGCTATCAAGTTACTCTCGATGACGATGTAGCTTGTCGCGAAGTGCGTTTGGGTTACTCGCTGTACCGGGATGCTTTGGAACAAGTCGCCGCCGGCGCTCTGATTCAAGCTCTGGGCATTACTTCCTCGAACACCCTGCACCCAACCGTGCAGCGCTTTCCGGTGGATGAGGATTGCGTTTTGCTGCTGTGTTCCGACGGTTTGAGCGATAAAGACCGGGTTGAGGAATGTTGGGAAGCGGAAATTTTGCCGATTCTCGACGGTAGCATTGATGTGGCGAAGGCGCGCGATCGGCTGATCGAGATTGCTAATACTAGAAACGGTCACGATAACGTCACTGTGGCTTTGATTCACTGCCAAGCACATTTAAAAGAAAATGGCAATACTTTGACAGAATTGTCGGTCGCACCATTAGATGTGCCGATCGAACCAATTGCCGACAGCGAAGATATGCCAACCGATTTGACCGACAGCACAGCTCTGATCGATGCTAACTCTCAACTAAAAACGCAGTTGCTACAGCCGGAAAAAGGCAAAAATCTATTTTCGCTGCTGGTGAAAATAGTTTTTTTGTTAGGTTTGGGAGGTGTATTTGCTTATTTTTTCATTCCTCCGGTGGGTCGGGCGATCGATACTGCCGGGGAATCGATTTTCGGTAGACGCGGTTTCATTAATGCTCGAAGCGAGCCGGAGAAAACAGTTGAATCTACACCTTCTCCGGTTAATTATTTAGAAAAAGGCTCGTTTATAGAAATCAAAAGTTCTGCGGCTGGGGAATTGGGAAATCAGGGCGATCGCTTGGATTTGCGATCGGCAATCGGTGAGTTGACCGTCAAAGGAACAGTTCCCGCAGGCAGCGTTTTGCAGGTGACAAACAAACAGCTTACGCCTCAAGGCAATTGGCTGGAACTGAAAGTTTGTTCGGTTCCAGAAATAGCGTCAAACCCTCCCAAAGCCAATTCAAATAAAGATTTTTCTGCTGTTTCGCAACCCGAAATCGGCCCATCTCCCGCTGCGGCAAGTCCCTCGCCTTCCCCCGACATCAAGCCAACAGTTGCAGTAGAAATCGCCAAGCTGCAAGCGGGAGAAATCGGATGGATTCAAGAACAAGATGCCGTTTCTAAAGTAGCAACTAACCCGACTCCCAACCCCGCTCAACAGGGGAAATGCGCTGTTGGTTATGACTC
>NZ_JBARVX010000049.1:0-3513 GCF_049646505.1 Microcoleus sp. | reverse complement strand
ATATTTGATGGCGATCGGAATGCAGTTGAGCGAGTTGAATTCTTGGCACAATATCAAACAAGTTCTGGCTTGTGTGGCGCTTAAAATGCTGTTGATTTCTTTGGTAATTGGCACGGGTTTAACGTTTGTTGGCATTGCGGGCGCGCCGGGGCTTTCGCTAGTGCTGCAAATGGCAATGCCTCCGGCTTTTGGTACTACTTTGCTGGCAGAAGTTTTCAATCTCGATCGCGAATTAGTCGTAAGTGCGATCGGCATAGGCTGCGTTGCGTTATTGTTCGCTATTCCAATATGGATGAGGCTATTTAGTTTTTAATTAACCTAAAATTTGTATAGTTGAAAAAGTTGATTGCTTCAGTGATTTCAATCACAAGCATTGAGCGATCTCTGTCAGCTTAACTATACTTAACAATCACTGAAGCAGCAACTCTATTTGCTGCTGTTAAGCTAGAAATAGCCTAAAAACAAGGCAAATTATCGCAAAAAGTATGGATATTTTAGATTTTAAACTGACAGGTTATCAAATTATCGATCGCATTTATGCGGGCACTCGCACCCTGGTTTATCGCGGAGTTCGCTTGTGCGACCAACGGCCAGTCGCCATCAAAGTGTTGCATAGCGAGTATCCCAGCTTCAGCGAAATCGTGCAGTTTCGCAATCAATATACCATTGCCAAAAATCTCAACTTGCCCGGAATTATCCAAACCTACAGCTTGGAAGCCTACCAAAACAGCTATGCGCTGGTAATGGAAGACTTCGGGGGAATTTCTCTAAAACAATGGGTGGAACAAGGGGAAACTCCACCGGATTTAATCGATTTTTTGCAAATGGCGATCGAGATCAGCAGTACATTAGATATACTCTACCGCCACAGGATAATTCACAAAGACATTAAACCCGCCAATATTTTAATTAACCCCGAAACAAAACAAATCAAACTGATTGACTTCAGCATCGCATCTTTGCTGCCGAGAGAAACTCAAACCCTACAGAATTTTAACCAAATCGAAGGCACCCTCGGCTATTTGTCTCCCGAACAAACCGGCAGGATGAATTGCGGCATTGACTACCGCACAGATTTTTACTCTTTGGGCGTGACTTTTTACGAATTGCTGGCGGGACAAATGCCATTTCAATCGGAGGATGCGATGGAATTGGTACACTGTCATATTGCCAAGCAACCGCCTTCACTGCATGAAATCAATCCAAAAATTCCGGCGGTACTCTCGTCCATTGTCAGCAAATTGGTGGCGAAAAATGCCGAACACCGCTATCAGAGCGCTTTGGGGCTGAAATTTGATTTAGAATTTTGTTTGCGTCAATTAAAAGAAAGCGGTACAATACATAGTTTTGAACTAGCCCAGAGGGATGCGTGCGATCGGTTTATCATACCAGAAAAACTCTACGGTCGCGAAACCGAAGTAGAAACCCTGCTATCGGCCTTTGAGCGCGTTGCCACCCCCCTTTCATCCCCCCTTACCGAGGAGGGATATAGGGGGGTAGAAATGATGCTAGTAGCTGGTTTTTCGGGAATTGGTAAAACTGCAATTGTGAATGAAATTCACAAACCAATTGTGCGGCAGCGCGGCTATTTCATCAAAGGCAAATTCGACCAATTTAACCGAAATATTCCCTTCTGTGCTTTTGTGCAAGCCTTTCGAGATTTAATGGGACAATTGCTCGGCGAAAGTGACGAGAAGTTAGAAAAATGGCAAACTAAAATACTGCAAGCACTGGGCGAAAACGGGCAAGTCATTATTGAAGTAATTCCCGAACTACAAAAAATTATTGGGCCGCAACCACCCGCAATAGAATTATCAGGAACTGCGGCACAGAATCGGTTTAATTTATTATTTCAAAATTTTATTCAGGTATTTACAAAACCAGAGCATCCTCTGGTGATGTTTTTGGATGACTTGCAGTGGGCAGATTTCGCATCCCTACAGTTAATGCAACTGCTGATGTCCGAATCGGAAACCAGCTATTTATTAATAATTGGTGCCTACCGAGATAATGAAGTCTCCCCTGCACATCCGTTGATGCTGACACTGGATGCAGCAGTGAAAGCTGGGGCAACGGTTAATACTATTACTCTGGAACCGTTGAGTTCAGAAAGTCTAAATTATTTGGTAGCTGATACGCTCAATTGCGCTCCACATTTGGCAAAACCGTTGACTGATTTAGTGGCACAAAAAACCCAGGGAAATCCATTTTTTGCTACGCAGTTTCTCAAAGCATTGCATCAGGATGCGTTGATTGAGTTTAACTGGAAAGCCGGACACTGGCAGTGCGATATTGTTCGGGTTCGGGAAGCGGCACTGACGGAGGATGTGGTGGAGTTTATGGCGTTGCAGTTGCAAAAGTTGCCGCCAGCAACTCAGAATATTTTGAAGTTGGCGGCTTGTGTGGGTAATCAGTTTGATTTAAGCACCTTGGCCGCGATCTCTGAGCAATTGGCAACGGAAACGGCGGCGGATTTGTGGAAGGCATTGCAAGAAGGGTTAATCCTGCCTGAATGTGAAATTTATAAGTTTTATGTGGGGCGGGAAATACGGGATGAGGCACAAAATTTGGAGGTGGTGAATTACAAATTTTTGCACGATCGCGTTCAGCAAGCTGCTTATTCTTTAATTCCTGAACAAGAGCGATCGCGCGCTCACTATCACATCGGACAATTGCTGATCCAGCAAAGTTCACCCGCAGCTATAGAAGAGCAAATTTTTTCAGTAGTCAATCAGTTGAATTATGGGATTGCGCTGATTGAAGACCAAACAGAACGAGATAATTTGGTACAACTTAACCTCACTGCTTGCCGCAAAGCCCGAGCTGCTACTGCCTATCAAGCTGCTCGCGAGTATGCTGCGATCGGGCTAAATTTGCTCTCGGACGAAGCTTGGCAACGACAGTACCAGATGACCTTGAATTTCCACGAGCTAGCCGCCGAAGTAGCTTCACTCTGTGGCGAATTTGACCGGATGAATCAGTGGATTGATACTGTGATTGATTGTACCAAGACTCCCCTAGAGCGAGTCGGCGTTTACATCGTCAAAATTCAGGCTTTAGCCTCGCAGAACAATTTGTTAGAAGCAATTTCTATCGGTGTGTTGATGCTCAAAGAATTAGGAGTTGAGTTGCCCGCTTGCCCTACATCAGAAGATATTCACCAAGCAGTGCAGGAAATTAATACCTCCCTCGGCGATCGACGGATTGAAGAGTTGTTCGATCGGCCAGTAATGGTGGATGCCCACAAACTGGCCATGATGCAAGTGGCAGCAAGTATTGCGCCAGCTTGTTATCTAATCGGTTCGCCTCTGTTTGGGCTGGTGACTGCCTTACAGGTAAATTTATCAATTCAATATGGCAACAGTCGTGCTTCCGCTTATAGCTATAGTTGTTATGGCCTTTTTATCAACGACTTTTTAAAAGATGTGACGGTAGCCGATCGGTTTGGCCGATTAGCTTATCGTCTTGCCAGTGGCGCGGATGCCACAAATATGCGCTCTCCAACTTTTCTTG
>NZ_JBARVX010000048.1:0-9004 GCF_049646505.1 Microcoleus sp. | reverse complement strand
GAGATGTTAAATCTGGCGTTGCTGAATACAAATATGAATTCAAGATTTCCCAATTGCTATAAGCCAAGTATGCTGAGCTTTGTAACATCAAGCGAAAAGTTGATTCATATTTAGAATCAGCAACGCCCAAATTTGTTCGTAGTGAGGGCTAAAGTCCTGACTACAAACCGATGCCCTGAACCCAAGAAATACAGCATATTCCAGGTTTATGAAGTACAGCAGGAGGCAGCAGGAAGAGGTAATAATACCAATGATTTGGGCACTCGAAAATGCCCGATCGCGCTGTGGCCGTTGCTGTACACCCCGCGATTCCCTGCCTCTGGTCGTACGCGCTTTGAAAATACACGCCTTCGGGGCCCGACGCCCATCCCACAAAACAATCAAAATCATCCCGCAATTAGGCAGCGCCCTTTTTTATTTTGCTTCCGGGTTGTTAATTACAACTGCATATTTTACTCAGTTGATTTTCCCGGCACAATTGGGTTGCCGCAGCCACCGGTAATGGTTTGCTAAAGAAGTAACCTTGACCCATCTCGCACTGCAGCGACTGCAAAAATGCCAACTGTTCTGCAGTTTCCACACCCTCTGCAATCACCTGTAAATTCAAGCCTTGGCCCAGGGCGATCGCCAATTTAACGATCGTAGCACCGCTGCTGTCCTCGAGCAAATCTGCCACGAAAGATTTGTCTATTTTTAAATTGTTCAGCGGGAAGTTTTTCAGAGACCACAGAGAAGAATAACCGGTACCAAAATCGTCCAGAGAAATGTGAATTCCCATTTGCTGCAACTGCCGCAATACCGACACCGTAAAATTCACATCGGTCATCGCAATGCTCTCGGTAATTTCTATTTCCAAATATTCGGGATTTAACTCGGTTTCTGACAAAATTTTAGCGATGGTTTGTACCGTGTTAGGCTGCATAAACTGGCGGCCTGATAAATTCACAGCTATCCGCACCGGCGGCAATCCCATTAACTGCCACGCTCGATTTTGCAAGCAAGCAGTTCGCATCACCCATTCGTCTATTTGACAGATAAATCCTGTTTCCTCAGCTAAGGGAATAAATCGAGCGGGAGCAATCAAACCGCGTTCGGGATGCTGCCACCTGATCAGAGCTTCCATGCCGACTATTTTGCCAGTCTTTAAGTTGATTTGCGGTTGGTAGTGCAGCACAAATTCTGAATTTTTCAGAGCTTTGTAAAGCTGATTTTCTAAGTTCAGTTCTTCGGAGACTTGATTGCCGATCGCCCGCGTGTAAAACTGATAATTATTCCGACCTTTCTGTTTCGCTCTGTACATCGCAGCATCAGCATTTTTTAGCAAAGTTTCTGCATCTTCTCCGTCGTAAGGAGCCAAAGCAATTCCCAAGCTAGCCTTAGTATAGAGTTCCAGCCCGTCAAAATCAAAAGGACTGCTCAAACTGTGGATAATTTCCTGGCAAACCTTAATTGCTTCTTCAGGGCTGTTGATATTGTGCAGCAGCACGGTAAATTCATCGCCGCCCCAACGAGCGAGCGAATCTCCTACGCGCAAACAGTTAGTCAAACGCCGAGATACACCTTGCAGCAACAAATCGCCCACGGGGTGTCCGAGAGTATCGTTAACATTTTTAAATCTGTCCAAATCTAGAAAGATTACCGCCAGCATTTCGGCGTTTTGGTGAGCGTTAGCTAAAGCTAAAGACAGCCTTTCATTAAACAGCAACCTGTTCGCTAAACCTGTTAGTTGGTCGTGAGAAGCTTGATGTCGGATCATCGCCTCGACGCGCCTCTGCATTGCAGCCATGTACAGGTGCGTTCCCAAAGATTTTGCTAGCTTCAGTTCTTCGGCGCTCCATTTTTGAGTTTCCCCGGTTTTGATTTCTTTCCAAGCTGCAAAGGACTGTCGGGGACGATCGTTCCGCGCGTCGGAATTGCAATTTCCAGCCCACCAAATTTCGGTTTCTACGGCGCTGCGAAAAACGGTGAGACAGCCGATGCACTGTTGATGGTATTGCAGCGGTACTGCCAAAACTGACCGCAGGTCAGCTTCGATAAAATTTGCAGATAAAGATTTGAGTTGAGGTTCTTGAGAAATATCGGAAATCGCGTACAAGTGAGGTACAATTAAATTGGAAATATTTGTGTCAGTTGAACTGTAATGCTCGGAATATAGGTTTTGAAAAACACCTAATTGGCTGGTATTACCTGCAGTTTTTTCTCCCTCGTCTTGGTTGGCAAACCCCATGATCTGCTGCCAAAACTCGCTGAGTTCAAGATCGGCATCCTGTGGCTGCTGGCCGCAGGTATAAAGTTTAGCGGGCCGATCGCCAAACTCGGCTGCAATGTACAGCCGCCCTCCCGAACCTTGCAAATGCTTGACAGTTTGTTCGAGAACTGCTTGCCGAATTTCGTTGAGTTCCAGAGGAGAGTGCAGCAAACTGCTAATTTGGTTGACAACGGCTTCGTCGCGCGCTTGCTGTCGGGCTTGACTCAGCAGAAAAGATTGGGCGATCGCAATTGAAAGCTGATCTACCAGCAACTGCACCATTTTCAATTCTCGATCGTTAAACCGTTTCGGTTGGCTGTGGTGACAAACCAACAACCCCCAAAGCTGATTTTGATGCAAAATCGGCACAGTCAGAGAAGAAAGCGCCCCCATAGACTTGAGATATTCAGCGTGACAGGAGTCTACAGGAGAATAGCGAATATCTTCAACTGCTAAAGTTTTGCCGGTTTCGGGACAGTCTAACCGATTAATTGTTTGATGCTGCAATTGGATATCTACAATCACTCGCTGCCGCGCTTTGACAAACATTTCGCGGGCGCTATTGGGAATGTCGCCAGCAGGAAAGCGCAAACCCAAAAGAGATGGCAAATTGTCGCCGTCGATCGACTCAGCAATCACTTCACCGCTACCGTCTGCTTCAAAGCGATAAACTTTTACCCGATCGCTGCCTAAAAAGCTGCGGATTTCTCGCGCCGTTGTCGTCAAAATCTCTTGCAATTCTAGAGAGTTGCGAATGCGATTAGTAATGCGATTGAGTAAAATTTCTTGTTCGAGAATCGATCTTGACATGGGTCTAACTTTTGCGCGGGCCATCCCTTTTGATCTCCGGCTGTTGACAGCATTTTTGCGAGCTGCTGTGTCAACTCGCCCTGTATTATAGAATACAACACTTTCGCTGCGTCTGGGGGATTTATTCAACGCGGGGTTGAGAAATTTGGTTTTTAGGGATCGTTCTGACTGGCCGACAAATTTAGGTAAAAAACCCGGTTTCTCACAGCAGTTACAAGGTTCTACCGACAGAAATGCAACTCCAGATCCATCTCGGATTTTGATTGCTCTCGATCGAACTAATTGCACGCACACAGAAACCGGGCTGACGAGACAGGTTTCTGGCAGTACGCACAGAATGCTGGTTCCTCAACCCGGTTGCTAAGTATTAATGCTCGGAAATATCCGGTCAAGCCGACTGCCAAATTTTCAGAATTCTGTCCGGCAAAAAGCCCGCTATTTCCTGAATTCGTTCCTCGGACAACTCATCCTTTGTTGCCGAAAATACAGCGGCGATCGCAGTTTCCGGTTTGACCCCAGAAGGAAGTCCGCCTTCTTGTTCCACCCGAAAAATAAACAAGTTGGAATCGATGACGAAAGGTGCAGGCCCTTGCCAAGGCGGGCGCACCCGACTCAGCAATCCCACCAGCGGATTCGTATCTTTCCAGAGGTCGGCTATTTCTTTTTGCAGGGTTTTGTCGTCCGTCGCCGGCAAAACTTCTGCGTGCAGTTCGGCTTCCACGCGATCGCTGGCTTCTGTTGTCATCAAATCCCGCATTGTCCGGTACACCAATTCGGTAATATCGCGGGCATCAAAAATATCCTCCATGTTACCGTTTACCATCACTTTTTCTAAAAAGGGCATATCCTTAGTGGCGATCGGAACTGCTGACCCTTCTTGATGCAGGGACTTAGGAGGATTCGTCTCCATTTTCTGCAACATTTTGCGACCTTTTTCGGTTAAATCTGCTTTTTGAAATGCCACTAAAGGCGGCAATAACTCAGTCCCTCCGTAAGGCTCTCCGCTAAACTCCGCTTTGATAAATGCTTTTTGGTTGAGGTAGTCCAAGTGACCGAGCAATTCCGCTTCTGCCACTTCTCGACCGACATATTCTTCGGCTGCATTCCTAATGGCAGACTCTCCCTTGGCGTTGCCGCTGCCGATCTGTTTGAGCAAAATGTAAGTCAGGTCGTCTCTGATTGCAATTGTCATCAATATCTCCTTGGTTAATATCCGGCAAACAGCAAGTAAAAAATCATATTTTTAATTGCTAAAATTGCGATCGTTACTACTTAAAAAAATTTAAATCAAAACCAGACAAACAAGTATCTCTCAGCAGGTGGAAGTTGTTAAAGTTTTGTGTGGACTAGAATCTTCCTTTAGGTAGATTTACCGAAGGCAACCGCCTCTACTTTTACAGTTTCTGACGCAGGCGGGGTCATTCGATTTGAGATTTGAGATTTTATACCAATTTCATAAAGTAGCGCTAGATATTACCCCCCCCAACCCCCCCCTTATTAAGGGGGGGAGTGGGGGGGGTAGTAGCACATATGAAAGAAAAATGGTATTAGATGCTCCCGATCGATTCCACAAATGAGTCGGGGCTGTACCACCTTTGAAATTCGCTTGTCAAAAACCCGTTTGGACACTACTTAATATTTTCCGAACCAACGGCTTCGGAAATTGAATTAAATCCTTTTTCATCTAATTTTTGCAGCAAACCTTCCAAAATTCGGCGCACCATCCAAGGGCCTTCGTAAACCCAGCCGGTATAGACTTGAATTAAACTCGCGCCGGCGGCGATTTTTTCCCAAGCATCTTGGGCGGTGAAAATGCCGCCAACTCCAATTATCGGTAATTCGCCTTTTGTATATTGCCAGATAAATCGGATGATTTCTGTCGATCGCCCCCGCACTGGTATTCCGCTAATTCCGCCAGCTTCTTCGGCGATGGGTTTGCCGGTTTTTGGCAATATTTGGGTTTTCAATCCGTCGCGCCGGATGGTGGTGTTTGTGGCGATAATTCCTGCTAGTTGGTAGGTTTTGGCGATGTCGAGGATTGATGCGATATCCTCCATCTCCAAATCCGGCGCAATTTTGACTAAAATTGGCTTGATTCCCCGGTTTTCTTGTTGCAAAGTTTCCAAAATTGTGCTGAGCCCCGCAGCATCTTGGAGCGATCGCAATCCAGGCGTATTCGGAGATGAAACGTTGACTACAAAATAATCCCCCCAATCTTTTAGCAGCTTAAAACTCTCCAAATAATCGGCTGCTGCCTGCTCTAACGGTGTTACCTTAGATTTACCGAGATTGATGCCGATCGGGTAAGGTGACTGAGGCATGGGACGCGAAGCATCTAATTTTGACTGTTTCTGGGAAGCCTCAAACCGGGCGGCCATTGCTGCGGCTCCTTGATTGTTAAAGCCCATGCGGTTGAGGGCCGCGCTGTCAGCCTCTAAGCGAAACAAGCGAGGTTGGGGGTTTCCCGGCTGCGCTTGGCTGGTGACTGTACCGATTTCGGCAAAGCCAAAGCCAAAATTTGCCCAAATTTCGGCTGCTTGGCCGTTTTTATCAAATCCGGCGGCCAAACCGACAGGATTTTTGAAGCTTATTCCCCACTTCGATTGTTCGAGGCGAGAATCTTGCACTCCCAAAGATTTTTGCAATCGCCAGAGCATTTGGCTGGTTGCTGGGTTTGACTGGGTTCTGGCTGCGAGTTCGAGAATTTGGAGAGTGCGGTTGTGCAGCCACTCGGCGTCGGTTTTCAATACGGAAAACAACAGCGGGCGCAGGCTCGATCGATATATATCCAATGACTTATCCTGGGGCACTTGACAAATGAGAAATTAGAAGGGAAATAAAAATATTCAAAAGCCGACGACAATCAAGCGAAGATTTTTACTTCAACTGGCGATCGACTTTATTTAATGTTTGAGATTGAATCATAATTGAGACGATTATATTATAGGTTGATTGTTTTTCATTTTAATTTTTAATTTTTTTGAGTTGGTAATTTGAAATTGGACAAAGGTGCGGGGAATCAGGGAAATGGGGCATCAGCAAAGACCGAAGGATTTAGACGAACAAATTGCCAGCTTGGAGCGCGTTCTCCAAACTCTCCGAGAAGAGGAGAATGTGGAAGTGCTGCTGGAAACCGCGCTGGGTTACTTGCAAGCAGAATTTGATTGGCGGTTGATTTGGATCGGGTTGTACGATCGACAAGCTCACCGATTGTTCGGGAAAGGCGGCATGACTCCTAACGGCGACTTGTCTTTTCTCAAACAGCGGTTTGCCCTGAATCCGGGGGATTTGCTCGAACAAGTGGTGATTCAACTGTGCCCGGTGGAAGTCCCGGATTTGCGATCGGAAAACAGAGCGGGAGAATGGCGCAAGGCAGCTCAAACTTTCAACGTTCAAGGCACGACTCTGTTTCCGCTGCGCTACAAAGACCGCTGCTACGGCGTGATTTTGCTGGGGACGGACGAGTGGGGAGCGTCGCCAAAGTCGGAGGAAAAAACGCAGTTGGCGATCGTATTTGGAGCGCTGGCAACTGCTCTTTATCAAATAGAAAAAGATTGGCAGCGAGAACAAGTCAAACACCCGGACGAGTCTCTATTAGCGCTGATTTCGCAGTTGCGGGAATTGCGAACGCTCGACCAATACTTGCAAGCGGTAGTCGAACAAACCCATGAATTTATCGAGCCGTCGCGGACTAATGTTTATTGGTTCGAGGCAGAGCGGCGCTATTTTTGGCGCAGAGTCAGCAACCGCCAAGTGTCTCCGGGTTTGGGCCCCAAGCGACCGGCTTCGGGCATCACGGTGCAAGACTTGGGCGAATTTTATCAGGCTTTGACTGCGGAACAAATGGTTTGGATCGGTGAATCTCACAGTTCTCTGAAAACTGAGCTGACTGGGCGGTTGATGCAGCAAATCCGCGCTCGCTCTCTGTTGGCTGCGCCGATTGTTTCCGAAGGCGAATTGTTGGGATTTATGGCAGTGGAAGCGACGGAGCCGCGGATTTGGCAAGACAATGAAAAACATTACTTGCGGGGAGTGGCGGAGTTGGTGGCTTTGACTGCTCCTCTGTCGGAGATGGAGGAGAAAATTGAGCAAACACAGCTCGATCGAGATTTAACTGCCGGCATTGCTCGCGCCATTTACAGCGATGCTGACTGGGAGGCGACTTTGAAAAATACTGCCGAAAAGTTGTGCTCTCGGCTCAAATGCGAATATTTTTTGCTGTTGCTGTACGGTGAAGAACAAAATTGCTTTGAAATTGTCTCCCAAAATCTGCCCCGCAACCGCAGGCCAGTTCCTTCGCCGCTCAAAGCTCTCGATGCGGCTGACAGGGGGCTGCTGCAAGAGTGCGGGGAACCTCTGGGGATTGAAAATTGGGAGGAAGACGGGCGGTTGGGAGCTTGGCGGGAAGTGCTGGCGGAGTCGGGGGTGCGATCGCTTTTGGCATCGAACACTAGGGGGAAAACGGCAAAGTCCGAAAACCGCAATCCCAAATCGCCCGTCGAAAATCGAAAATCGATCGAGGGTTTGCTGGTTGTCGGGCACAGCGCCACTCGTACTTGGAAGCGCGCGGAGCGAGAATTAGTTGAAATAGTCAGCCAACAGCTAGGATTAATTTTGCACTCTTGGCAGCAAAGTTCCCAAATCGACAAATATCAGCAATTCTCGCGATCGATCGAATCTGGTTTAGCGGTTTTGCAGCATTCTGGCGAGGTGCAATTCGGGCAGCAGAAATCTGCTTCGCCTGTAATTTTCCCACAGTTGCCGCTGCAAAAGCTCGATCGTAACTTTGCTCGAGACGTTTCCCAGACAATTTCCTGTCCTTTAGTAGCCGTAATTACTTGGCATCCCGGCCAGGAGTGGGGTTCAATCTCCGCAGCGGTAGCGGCCAATCCCGTATTTGCCCTCAATCCCGATGCTGTGATTCCCGTGCAAACAGATGCTTTGATCCAGCAAACCCTGGCGCGGGGAGGCGTGCTGCAAGTGAACCTGAGCCAAGTCCCCCTGGCGACGAAGCGGTGGCTCCGCAGTCCGGGAATTGGCGAGATTCTGGCGGTGGCGCTGCAGACAGCCCCAGAACACGCTCCGGCGGGCATTGTGGTGGTTGCGGACGCTGGCGGCCGCGAGTGGTCGGAGTTGTCCGTGAATTTACTGAGATCGATGGTGTCTCACTTGGCTTGGTGGCACAGGTATTTGGCGGTGCAATCGGCCGCTGAGTCGCAGCGGTTGGATCTGGAAATGCTCAACTGGTACAAGCAGCGCCGTTTCGAGGATTTTTACCGCACTGTGGGAGCGGGGGTGAAGGAGTTGGGGGAGTTGAGCCAGTCGATTTTGCAGTCGGCGAAGGAACAAAAGGATGCTCTGAAAACTTTGCGCTACCAACAGGTTTTGCGACAAATGGGCAATGCTTTGGGGTCAGCTCATTTGATGCTCAAACGCGAACCGTGGCGGCTGCAATTCGCACGAGATGCGGTGTCTGTGAGCGCTTGGCTGAGGCGATCGATCGATCGCGCGGCCCCAATGGTCAAACAGTCGCAAGTCTTGCTGGAAGTCAACACAGAGGCTGCTGTGTCGCTGCCTGCGGGCAAGACTTTGAGCGTTCGCGCCGACAGCCTCAAGCTCGATTTAATCCTGTGCGAATTGCTGGCGGTGGCTTGCCGGCGCTCTGAAGTGGGCGACAAGATTGAGATTCGCTCTGTGCTTTTGGGGGAAGATTTGTTAGAGTTGTCTGTGATCGATAGCGGCCGAAAGTGCGATCGACAGTTAATTACTGCTTTCAACGGCGGTTCCCACCCCGATATACTGGCCGTTTCGCCACATAGGTCGATCGTCCAAAATCTCTTAATTTGTCAGCGAGCGGTACGCTTAATGGGGGGAAACTTATCCTTAGAAATGTTAGAAAATAATGCAATTGTCGCCCGCTTAGTGCTGCCCCTAGCCACATCTTAA
>NZ_JBARVX010000047.1:0-15009 GCF_049646505.1 Microcoleus sp. | reverse complement strand
AAAGGAGGCAGAGCCTCCGGATCTGCATTACCAGGCAGAGCCTGGTAACGAGCTAATAACAAATAACAAATAACAAATAACAAATAACAAATAACAAATAACAAATAACAAATAACTAATAACTAATTCCCCAAAAAATCGCTTCTGGCGCGTCAATTACTGACGAGGCTGTATCGGGAAAGGCTGCGGTGAGATATTGCAATAGCAAAGTTCGATCGCCCCCGGTGATTGCAATTTTGCTATTGGGAAACAAATTCAGCCAATCTTCAATAAAATCTCTAACTCCTGCCACCGCCGCATACACAACTCCGCTGTGAATTGCCCCAGCAGTATCTTTTGCCCAGCGGTGCGGCAGATTGTCTGGCAAGCTAACTGAGGGCAATGCTGCGGCTTGTTTTCCGAGAGACGACAATTGCAAACCCAAACCGGGCAAAATAGCGCCCCCAATCAAACACCTATTGACATCTGCCCCAGTAAATGTTAAAGCTGTACCAGCGTCTATAAGTAAAACTGGCCAACCCAATTGGTTGCCAGCGCCCAGCAAAGCCAAAGCTCTGTCAATTCCCAGGGTTGGATAGAGTCCGCCGATCGGCAATTCGTCTAAACTAATAATTCGGACATCGGGATAACTCTGCCAGATTGCTGTTTGCTGGGGAACTACTGATGCCAAAATTAGAGGTAGCGACACGAAAGAAAGTGTGTGAGAATTAGATACAGCGGGAGTATCAGAAAGACAAGGGAGATTTAGATCGGATATGTGCTCGATCGACCTTATGACTGTTTGCACCAAATATTCGGCTTTTTCTGCCTCGCACAGCCGGGAAACAGCATCAGCTTCGAGATGCTCTGTATCCCATGTTTTCTCTAGGGTTTTGCCCGCCAACAATCCCCAGTGCAGCCGCGAATTGCCGATCGCCAAAGCTATTTTAACCCGGCCTTTACCTGTGAATTGAGGTGTCAGGTTGCTGCTACCAAGTGGCGGGGGAAAATTATCGGCAATTGAGTTTTCCATGTTTATCGAGCGCGAGCGCCAACACTGAACTAAAGATAGATTTTAGATTAATTTTCTTCGCTTAACCTAGCAATTAACTCTAATTAACATCTGACGAATTTCCAGGGGCCCGCTCACTCAGTATTTTCCGCTACAACAAAAGACATAACTTGTATTTATAAATATTTGTAAAGCAAATAATTGCTATGCTGGAGGTGCATCCTTTATAATCTCTTAATATGTTCCAACAGTCGTAGTGTCGATCGGGCTGTTGGCAGGCCAAGCAAATGTCTAAAAATCCAGGCTCGCTCAAAATACAGTACAACGGCAGAGTAAATATGTCTCTAAAAATACAACAACCTGAAAACCCTTGGTCGAGATTCACTTCGCAGTTGCCGGAAGCTGAAAATTGGAGGCCGGAACAAAGTCTTTCGCAGCCGGAAATAGACGAACAAAAAGCCCTAATTGTGCAGATGCAGCAGCAAGTTCAGCTATCAAACCTGCTGAACCAAATTAATAACGAAATTCGCAGCACGCTTGACATAGAAGAAATTTTGACATCTGCCTGCCGGTTGCTGGGGCAAGCGCTACAATCCAGCCGCGCGAGTATTTTAGTCAAAGAATCGAGTACAGGAAAAATTTTAGTCACGCGCGGAGAGTACAACGCGGGGGATTATCCGATCCAACTGGGCATGAAAGTACCGCTTGCTGACAACCCGCACTTGGAAAAAGTTATGTCTTTGCAGGAGTCGCTAGCAGTGACGAAGTTTCTCGATTTTCCGGGGTTGAACCCACAAACCAGAAAAATTGCCGAGGCTTTGGAGATTAAGTCCATGCTGTCAGTAGCTACTCGCTATCAAGGTGAAGTCAATGGCATAATAGGCTTGCACCAGTGCGATCGCGAACGGGAATGGACCCATTGGGAAAGACAACTTGTAGAAGGGGTAGCTTCTCAATTGGCGATCGCGATCAATCAAGCCAAACTCTACAGAAAAACCCGCCGCCAAGCCGAACGAGAATCGCTGCTGCGGCTGATCGGCAACCAAATTCGCAGTACCTTGGATCTGGAAACTATCCTGCAAACAGCGGTGAGGGAAGTGCGCCAACTGTTGCAGTGCGATCGAGTAATTATCTACCAGTTTCAAGATAACTGGCAGGGAAAAGTTGTCGTTGAAGATATGATGGTTCCTTGGCCTTCAATTTTAGGAGAGATGGGGGCAGATAAGTGTTTCAGGGGAGATTATGCCGATCTTTACCAGCAAGGGCGAGTCAAAGCAATTAATAATATTTTTAATTCCGGTTTAGAGCCTTGTCACGTTGATTTTTTAGACAGTTTGCAGGTAAAAGCTAATCTGATCGTACCGATTATTACATCCAGAAACGAAGAAAATTCAATGTCTGCCGATGGAAGTTGTAATTTCAAATTTCCCGGTAGACTTTGGGGTTTGCTGATTGCTCACGAGTGCCGGGATACCCGCAACTGGCAGCGGCAAGAAATGGAGTTGCTGTCGCAGCTAGCCGATCAAATGGCGATCGCGATTCAGCAAGCAGAACTTTACAGCAAAGTCCGAGAAGCTGCCGTCAAATCTCAAGCTCAAACCCAGCAGTTGCAATCAACGCTCGAAGAATTGCGATCGGCGCAGCAGCAATTGATTCAAACCGAAAAAATGTCGGGTTTGGGGCAAATGGTGGCGGGTATTGCTCACGAAATTAACAATGCCAACAATTTTATCCACGCCAATTTGTTTCACGCTCAAGAATATTTTAAAGTGTTAAACGAAGCTCTTGAATTCTGCGGAAAAGCCTGCCCGGAAGCCGCGGAAGCACTTGTCAAAATCAATGAAGAACTAGAACTAGATTATGTTCGAGAAGACTTTGGTAAAATGCTCAATTCCATGCGGGAAGGCAGCGGCAGGATTCGTTCCATCGTGACGACGCTGCGAAGTTTTTCTCGATTAGACGAGGCGGAATTTAAAGCGGTGGATTTGCACGAAGGTTTGGACAGCAGTTTATTGATGCTGCAAAACAAGCTAAAAACAAAGATCAAAATCGAGAAAGAATACGGAAGTTTGCCGCCAGTTAACTGTCATGCCGGTCAAATCAACCAAGTATTTTATAATTTGATTGACAATGCTTTAGATGCGATCGACTCTGCAAACAAATCGGGGGAGATAACAATCCGCAGTTGGCAAAGCGAGCCGGACTGGGTAACAATCTCTGTCCGCGATACCGGAAATGGCATTCCTGCGGAAATTCAAGACAAGATTTTTGACCCGTTTTTTACTACTAAACCTGTGGGGAAAGGTACTGGTTTGGGACTTTCTGTTTGCTATCAAGTAATTGTGCAAGCTCACGGCGGCAGAATTAGGTGCGTTAGTGAGGTTGGCGGAGGAACTGAGTTTATTGTCGAGTTGCCTGTGACAAATCAGAAGGAATAAGCCTCGAAGCAAGACTAAATCCGGGTTAAAACCGCTTTTCTAAGACTTGGCGGTTGAAACCGCTACTGTACAAACTTTCGTGCGCCGGCGCGGGTTCAAGATATTAATATCGTTTCCGGCTGCATTGTCAGGTGATAAATTAGAGGGCAATTCATAAATGATTTTTACAAGTCGCCACCTATCTCGGCGCAATTTTGAGTTATTCGATTCACAGTCAACAGTCAACAGTCAACAGTCAACAGTCAACAGTCAACAGTCAACAGTCAACAGTCAACATCATGAGGAGTGCAACCGGACTCAACGACACACTGTAAAATAGAATTTTTGTCAAGACCTAATTGGCAGATTTTCTAGAAGTAGGTCGATCGCCCGCGGCACGAATTAAATAGCTTACAAGTTACTTAACACCCTCATAAGAAATTTTATGAAGATTTACAAAAGAAACGTGTCAGAATGGAAACAATAAGGTAAAGGATAACAGACAAGGAGGCACAATATGGTAGCCCTGACTGAACGAGTCCAACGCAAATTGACGGTGGAAAAAGTCGAAATTGCCTCTGACACAACGGCAATTAGATGCCTGGACTGGGATAGAGACCGCTTTGACATCGAATTCGGGCTCAAAAACGGTACAACTTACAACTCATTCATCATTCGCGGCGAAAAAACCGCCCTCGTCGATACCTCGCACGAGAAGTTTCGCCAGCAATACATGGAAACTCTGACGGGGGAAATTGACCCGAAAGAGATTGATTATCTAATTATCAGCCACACCGAACCAGACCACAGCGGTTTAGTGAAAGATGTGCTGGCTTTGGCACCCCAAGCAATTGTCGTGGGGGCGAAAGTAGCAATTCAATTTTTAGAAAATCTTGTACACCAGCCTTTTGAGCGACTTGTAGTCAAAAATGGCGACAAATTAGATTTAGGTAACGGCCACGTTATCGAATTTGTATCGGCGCCGAACCTGCACTGGCCGGATACAATTTTCAGCTACGACAGCAAAACTAAAGTGATATTCACCTGCGATGCTTTCGGGATGCACTACTGTTCCGACAGCACCTACGATGACGATTTGGCAGCGGTTGAGGAAGATTACCACTTTTATTATGAGTGTTTGATGGCTCCCAATGCTCGATCGGTACTCAGCGCCATGAAGCGGATGGCAGAATTGGGAGAAATCGGTACGGTGGCAACAGGTCACGGGCCGCTGCTCAGGTACAATGTAGCTGAACTTACCGGACGTTACAAAAAGTGGAGCCAAGCCCAAGCTAAGGCAGAAACCACGGTAGCGGTATTTTACACTTCTGATTACGGATTTAGCGATCGCCTCGGCCAAGCGATCGCCCACGGGATTACCAAAACCGATGTCGCCGTGGAAATGACGGATTTGAGAATCGCCGACTTGCAAGAAGTCCGCGAACTTGTCGGTAGTGCTGCTGGTATCGTGATTTGTTCGCCGCCGAGTAACGGGGCTGCTGCAGAAAATGCCGAAGCTGCTATCAACACAATTTTAGTGGCGGCTAACAACAAACAATCCTTCGGTTTGTGCGAATCCGGCGGCGGCGATGACGCATCGGTTTATCCGCTAAGAAACAAGTTCAAAGAGTTGGGTTTGAAAGAAATATTTCCCAACATTTTGATCAAAGAAGCGCCGACGGAAGCGATTTATCAACTGTGCGACGAAGCCGGCACCGACTTGGGACAGTGGCTGTCGCGGGACAAGGCTGTCAAACAGATGAAATCTCTCGACAGCGACTTGGATAAAGCTTTGGGACGGATCAGCGGCGGACTGTACATCATTACCGCTCAAAAAGGCGCAGTTAGCAGTGCGATGCTGGCTTCTTGGGTGACGCAAGCGAGTTTTAAACCGCTGGGTTTAACTATCGCAGTTGCGAAGGATCGGGCGATCGAATCGATGATGCACGCAGGAAATAAATTTGTGCTCAACGTGCTCGAAGAAGGCAACTATCAAAGCCTGATGAGGCACTTTTTGAAGCGTTTTGCTCCTGGTGCCGATCGATTTGCCGGAGTGAAAACTCAACCTGCAAGCAACGGTTCTCCGATTTTGACAGACGCTTTGGCGTACATGGAATGCGAAGTAGTCAGCCGGATGGAACTTTCGGATCACCATATCGTATATGCGACTGTAGATAGCGGCCGCGTATCCAATCCCGAGGCACTGCCCGCCGTTCACCACCGCAAAGTCGGAAATCACTATTAGGAAATCAGTTGACAGTTGGTAGGGGCGGTGCCCAGAGTGCCCGCCCTCTTAGTTGACAGTTGTCAGAAGAAAGAAGGAGATTTAACGAGTTATCAACCTCTTTATATCTCTTTTTATTCTCCTCTCTTATCTTCTGATATCGTTGTATTCCCTTCTCTTTCTCAGCGCGCTCTGTGTCCTCTGTGGTTAATAAAAAAATCTAGTTTTTCGCAGCGAATAAATTAAAATTGCCATGTAGAAACAGCCAGTATCTAGTGAATCAAAATTAATAGAAATAGGTGCAATAAATGACTAACACTCTAACTTCCACGCTTGCATCCAATGTTAAACCCCGCGACGTACAATTTATCCAAATTGCAGCAGATACCGTTGCAGTGCGATCGCGCACTTGGGATAGACTCAAATTTGAAGTAGAATATTCCCTGCAAAAGGGGACGACAGCAAACAGCTACATCATTCAAGCCGAAAAAAATGCTTTGTTTGACCCGCCGGGAGAATCTTTCACCCAAAATTTTCTGGATTCTTTGCAGCAACGGGTGGACTTAACAAAGCTAGATTATGTGATTTTAGGGCATTTCAACGCTAACAGAGCCGTCACAATTAAAGCTTTGTTAGAATTGGCTCCGCAAGTAGCTTTTGTTTGTACGAATCCAGCGGCGATTGGTTTGCGAGGCGCTTTTCCCGAACAAGAATTAAACATTATGATTGTGCGGGGAGAAGAAACTCTCGATTTAGGAAAAGGTCACAAATTAAAATTCATCGCGACTCCGACTCCCCGCTGGCCTGACGAACTTTGCACCTACGATCCCCAAACTAAAATTGTGTTCGCTGACAAATTTTTTGGGGCTCACGTTTGCGGCGACCAAGTATTCGATGAAGGCTGGAGCGTTTACAGCGAAGACCGCCGCTATTATTACGATTCCCTGCACGCATCTCAGGCCAAACAAGTGCTGACGGCAATGGATAAATTAGTCGATTTACCAACAGCATTTTATGCTCCAGGCCACGGCCCGATCGTCCGTTACGGCCTCCACGAACTGAGCAATTTGTATCGGGAATGGAGCCAGCAACAAAATTCAAAAGACTTGACAGTTGCTCTGCTTTATGCTTCGGCTTACGGAAATACGGCTACTTTGGCGCAGGCGATCGCCAAAGGAATTACCAAAGCAGGTGTGGCTGTAGACACTATCAACTGCGAGTTTGTGGAACCGGGAGAAATTCAAGAGGCGATCGAGAAATGCGCCGGATTTATCATCGGCACTCCGACGCTAGCAGGACACGCGCCGACGCAAATTCAGACTGCTTTGGGAATTGTACTCTCTACCGCCACTAAGAGCAAATTAGCGGGGGTTTTCGGTTCTTTTGGCTGGAGTGGAGAGGCGATCGACTTAGTGGAAAGCAAGCTGAAAGATGCCGGCTACCGCATTGGATTTGAGCCGATTCGAGCGAAATTCAAGCCGACGGCGGCGACGATTTACGAGTGCAAAGAGGCGGGTACAGATTTTGCTCAAGCTTTGATCAAGTCGCAAAAATTGCGGGCACCGAAACCGCAGTTGGTGGCTGGGAGCGATCGCACGGAACAAGCGGTGGGAAGATTGGTAGGTTCGCTGTGCGTAGTTTCGGCGAAGCGCGGGGATCTTACCAGTGCGATGCTGGCTTCCTGGGTGTCGCAAGCAACGTTTAATCCTCCGGGTTTGACGATTGCTGTGGCTAAAGATCGATCGATCGAAGCTTTGATGTACGCCGGAGACAAATTTGTGCTCAACATCTTAGCAGAAGGGCGACAGTTGCGGAAGTATTTCATGAAAAACTTTGCTCCCGGAGAAGACAGATTTGCCGGAGTCGAAACAATGGAAGCTAGCAACGGCTGTCCGGTTTTAACTCAGGCTCTAGCTTATCTCGAATGCGAAGTAATAAGTCGGATGGAATGCGGCGATCACTGGGTAGTTTATGCAGCAGTTGAAAACGGTTATTTGCTGAAAAATGACGGTGTAACAGCGGTGCACTACCGGAAATCTGGGAGTCATTATTAAGCGGCGATTAGGACACGGCACCGCGCCGTGTCCCTACAAATAGATCGAAGTTTTCACCTCGGTTAATCCGCGTCAATCAGCAGTTACAAAAACCGATTTACTTGGTCTCAACCGCCGATTGTGGCCACAGATAAATAGCGCCAGAAATCAAAGTTAAAGCTACAGAAACCCAAAACGCAACTAATGTCGGAACGTTCCACGCCTCAGATAGAGGAGCAATTAAAAGTGCGATCGCCACAATCTGACTCACAGTCTTCAACTTGCCCCAAATATTAGCTCCAGAAATCGTAGTTTTATTAACACGCCACCCAGCAATTGTCAACTCCCGCCCCAAAATTAAAAACACTGCCCAAGCCGGCACTTTACCCAACTCAACCAACACTAAAAGCGGCGCTAACACCAACAATTTATCCACCAAAGGGTCGAGAAACTTTCCCAAATCGGTAATTTGATTCAGCTTCCTAGCCAAATAGCCGTCCAGCCAATCAGTAGCCGCAGCTACCACAAAAATCGCGGTGCAAATCCAGCGGCTTTGAGCGCTTGGATCGTACAAACCGTAGAGCAGAAAAGGTACTCCCAGCAAGCGGGAAAAAGTAATCAAATTAGGCAAATTCATCATAGAAGTCATGGGCCAAACAGGGCATTGGGCATTGGGCATATCGTGTCCAGTTGCTCGTTACCAGGCTCTGCCTGGTAATGCAGATCCGGAGGCTCTGCCTCCTTTGAGGAAGGCAACTTACAGGAGAGAAGACTTTAGGAGGTGTTTAAGTTATTAAGTTTTCGATCCTAAAGTCCGCAATCCGGGAGCGAACCGTTTTTGCGATCGCAATCGACCAGAAATGATGTCATCAGTCATCAGTCAAGGGAAACGAACAAAAATTAAGGGCAATCTTTTTACAAAAGATTGCCCTTAATTTAACATTTTTTTGTAGCTGTTTAACTTTTAGCAAAACAGCTTTTAGTTTAATATTCATCCCAGCTCACCACAAACTAACAACCCAAAACTGCAGGTAAATTAACACGCACCGTTTTTATTCAGGACAACCCAAATTGTTTTGCAAAGCAGACTGATGTCGTAGAAAACAGACCACTTGCCCTGATAGTCGATATCCATCTGCACAATATCGTCAAAGTCTTTAACTGCAGACCTTCCGTTGACTTGCCACTCCCCAGTCAGGCCTGGTTTGACATCTAAACGCTGCCAGTGAAAATCGTTGTAGCGAGCAACCTCATCGGGAGTGGGCGGCCGAGTTCCCACCAAGCTCATATCGCCGAGTAAGACGTTCCAGAATTGAGGCAACTCGTCCAAACTCGTGCTCCGCAAAAAGCGGCCGACGCGGGTAATGCGCGGGTCATTTTCATTCTTAAAAATGTGGCCGGTGGCTTGATTGGCAACTAAATGTTTGAGCTTTTCTGCACCGACAACCATCGATCGAAATTTCCACATTCTAAAATGCCGCCCTTTGAAGCTGCACCGGACTTGACTGTACAGCAGCGGGCCCGGATTGTCCAACAGCATCGCCACTGCCACCGGCACCGCCACCGCTGCAGCAATCGCCAGTCCCAGCAGCGAACCCAAAATATCGATCGACCGCTTGACCTTGCTCGTTACGGAACAGTGAACCTGCTGTTTTGATACACAAACTTCGTACGTAAGTTTCGGAAGAAATAAGGACTGTATTTCGGATAATACTGATGATTTAGAAGCACCCATCGCAATTTTCATTCGATTTCTCTCAAATTTCACGATATCTCACGTTCATTTTATGAGGCTCGCCAAGTCTGGAGAAGGTCAACTTCTGTGCTTTGCACAATCTTTAAAAAGCGGCTGCACTTTTATAAAGTTTGCGTGTATTTCCTGTGAAAATGTATGATTTTTTTGTAAAGTTAAGTAAATTTACATACAAAAGTTATTCTTTGCCGCCAAAAAAGAATGCCGCTGCGGGCTCGCGAGCTTTGGCTAAATCAAATTTTATAGCTATTTTTGCTATTCAAGTCTGCCAAAAAACCTGGTTTTTTGGCGTTTAGCGATAATTTGACTTATGCTCTTAGGATTTATATCGTTTCCGGTTGTATCGGAATGATTTAACCACAGAGAACACAGAGAACACAGAGAGATCCCAGAGAAATGAATACAGGACGATGAAGAGAGGAATTGATATTACGCATCAAGACCGAGAAACCGGGTTTTTTCACGAAAATGCGCGGGTTGTAGCCCGCCCCTGTAAAAAACTAAGGCTTAAAAATTGGGATAACTATCGGTGGGAACATCCCAAGCAATTGTTAGCGGCTCCAATAACTTTTGCTGGCTCGCGAGGGCGAGGGTACGCAAGTATTCGCTAACAACCCTAGCGTGCTCGACATTCAAGCGATAACCCAGCGTGACATCTTCAAAGAAAAGCGGCTCGGACAAAATTGCTTGCCAATCTGGATTTTGCCTCGAATCCTCGGCTAGCAGCATGAAATCTTCCTCCTCCGGCAAAAGTCCCGCCGGCAATTTTCCTTCCAAAATCTCCCGAATCCGGGGCTCGCAGGTGCGGGTATTCACGCCCTGACGTTCCAACAACTGCAAAATTTCCTCAAGGCTCTGAGTTTTGGCACCCAAAACCTGCATTAATTCCCACAGCAGAAAAAAGTCGCTGTACTGGTGCTGCGACACATCCAAAATTTGAGGATAAAGAGCCAAACTCGCCAACCCGCAGGCAACTAAACCAATTTCTGAGATATTTGTGCTTTGAGATACAGAATCTATGGCAGAATTGTGAATTTCTGAAATATCTCGATCGCCCTCGAACTCCTGAAGTTGAACGACGATCGCATTCGGCAACTTCTGCCGCAACCAGCGGGCGATCGCAGGCCAAGCACCCATACCTCCGGCACAAATCGCCTGATCGATCCCCGCCGGCGACATTCCCGCGCGGCTCAACAAAGCATTTAATTCGCGGTTCAACTGCTGCACAAAAGGCACTAAAACCAAACTTTCCAAATCTCTACGCTGCACATCCCAATGCTGCTGGCCGATATTCAAAACAAAACTTTCTTGATGTTGCAAAATAACTTTCAAATGCCTTGCCGCCTCTAACAATTGCAGGCCAAAATCAGAACCTTGCAACCGCTGCTGCAATTGATAGCGACTCGGTAAATCGGGATGCCCCGGACGAGGCAAATCGACCGACATTCCCCAAGTTTCATTTTTAGCCAACAACTGACAGATAATATCCTGATCGAAAGCATCGCCAGCAGCCTCAAAACTTTGGCAAGTAAAATCAGCACGAGTTAAATCCTGAAGATTGGACGGGAGATCGACTAAAGCTAATTCCACCGTCGCCGCCCCGGCATTTAGAATCAAAGTTCCGCCGCAAAAAGCCGAAGCATTCACACTTCTAGGTGCAGGTTCTGCGAGCTCGCCCCTAACAGAATCGGGCGCTGGCGACTGTACCAAAGCGGGATTTTTCGCAGGAGTTACAGCAGCAACCAAAGTGGCGATCGCATCTGGCACTACAAAAATTTGCGAAGCCGAAGCCACCAAATCCGCCCCCAAAACAGCCTCCCGCAGGTTAAACCGATAAGCATCCGACCAGCCCGCCGGAGTCCCCAGAATTACACCCTGCAAATCTAACAGGGCCGCATCGAGAGTTTCGGCCCTCAGTCCCGAAGCTTTACAGATTAAATTAGAAACTGGCAACAGATCAAAATTCGCCTCCGGCATTGCAGCATCCAAAACTTCTCCCCCGCCGCCAAATTTTTGCCCCTGCTGACTCGGATTCAAAGTAGCCAGCAGCGCCCGCACACCTTGCAGCGGTAGGGCGATCGACACAGCCCGATCCGGAGACAACTGCAACAGCGGTTCGTACAGCCCAGCATTTGCCCGCTGATAAGGAATGCTGACTTTTAAAGGCAATTTCAAATTTTGCAGCAAAAATTCTCCTGCAGGCAAAGCCAACTGCCGGCATCCCACCGACTTGACTGTAACCTGCGGGCTTGTACCGCTTGGGGCTGTTTCCTCGATCGCCGCAACCGAGGGAATCCGAAAGCTCGCGCTCGCTGCGGCATCCTGAACCTGCGATGCTTCCCAGTAAATCGGGTACAACTGACTGCTGGCGCGATCGAGCAAAGCCGCCGACAGTCCGCTGGAACCGAAATCAATGCCCAAATACCAGCGAGAATTTGGCCGAGTCCGGGATAAGGAGTCGATCGCACCTAAAACAGAATAAACTTGCGGCTCTTGCTGCGCGTTATCGCTGACTTCGGTTATTTCCTCAACAACTGCGGATTTACTCTCTGTGGGAATTAGGGTTTTTTTTTTGCTTTCTGGAGGACTCGATCGCACTCCGTCAGTTTCGGCAGTGTCCATCAAAGCTCGATCGGTCTCCGTCAAACTAGCCAAAATATCGTCTAGCGTCAATTTAGACTCATCTTCCTCAGCCAACAAATCATCCCCAAGTTCGTCTTCTAAAACAAACGGTTCATCCTCAGACGAGAGTTCCAAAACATCGGAGAACAAATCCTCCAGGCTGCCGAGTTCTTCCTCTGCCACCTCAGCAAAGGGATTTTCTGCACCGCCCTCGGAATTCGCCGCCCAATCCAAGCTGTTAACCGCACTTGAATTCGATCGCCCTCGGGCAGTATTTTCCAGTCCCTCCAGATTGTAGAGGTCTGTCTCCAACAGTTCCAGAGTATTGTTATCCAAATTTAGAGCTCGGTCGAGGTCATTTTCTAATGCCTCTACCGGCAGCAAATCCTCGTCCGGCGAAGCTTGGATGTAGCCATCATCAAGCTGCAGCGAGGATCTGTCGAACTCGCCAGTGCGAACATCAGCGGCACTGGGTTGGTGCGGGCTAATTTCAGGAGGCGCGTTCAAAGTTGGCGGCGCAGGTACCGCAGCAGTGTCGAAATCCTCCTCTAGGTTTTGAGCCGTTTCTAGATTTTCTCGATCGTCCGAGTCAAGTTGCGGCGCGATCGAACTTAGGGCTGCTGGTTCTGAAACTTGAGGTACTGTTGGCGCGATCGAACTCGAAGCTGCCAGTTCTGAAATTTGAGACGCTTTTGCAACTTGCGGTTCAAATAAATTTTCACTATCTAAAGTTAGATCCTCGACCGAATTACCGATTACGAAATCTGAATTTTCCCCTACCAGGAAATCTTCCAGCGATTCGCCATCATCCAGCAAATTTGCCAACAAATCTTCTGTTGTATTTAGTGATTCGGCAGTTTCAAAATCTGCACCTTGAGATTCTACCGCTTCACTTCCAGCAGCGATTTCAGTATTTTCTATGGTGAAATTGTCGAATTCTAATTCTAGGTCTGCGACTTCTTTTCCCGCAAACAAACTCGCGTACAAATCCTCAACATCTTCGCCCGGTTCTGCTAAAATATCTTCCGATTCTGCGCCGGCCAACCGAGTTTCAGACTCTGGTGTTTCTGGTGCAGAACCGAACAAATTATCTTCCAAATCCGAGAACGAGAGAGGAGCTTCAATACGATCGCGGTCGTGCCTCAATTCTTTGAATTGCGGAGAAATTTCTGTGCCGGCGTAGGGAAATCGATCTTGTTCGGGGAGTTCGCCGCTGCGATTTTGACTGGGAGGCGCTGAGGGTTCTATCGCCTTATTTGAGAGGGCGGGAGCGGCACCAGAGCCGTCGGCGGCGGTTGGGGTTGCCGTTTCGAGATTTGCCAGGGCGATCCTCTGCGAGGGCTTCGCCAACGGCTGCTGCACGTAGGAAGACGCTTCTCGTCCCAACTGTGCCGCCAAGTGGTTGACAAAAGTCGCGAACACCGCCTCGCTCTGCTGGCTCAAACCGTACATATTTTCGAGTCCTTGTCCCAAAGAAGTTTGATAGCTTTGCAACTTTGCTTCCAAACCCTCGAACACGAGAGCCGCCGTAGAATCGAGGCTCATCAGCAGACTCTCAGCACGAGCTTGAAACTGTTCCATTTGCTCGAGTCTCTGAGCCGGTGTCAGCAGCGGCTGTTCTTCTGAATTTTGTGGTTTTAAAGCCGATTGCTCCGATTGTGCTGCACTAATTGACAACAACTGATTTTCCACGCTACCGAGAATTTGGGAGAAATCGCGATCCAAGGTTTCTGCCAAGCGGCCCGTCAGTACCTGCAAGAATTCAGAAATGATTTGCTGCTGGTTTGCTTGTTGCTGAGCTAGGGATTGTTGCTGCTGCCGTTTTGCTTCTAGCTGTTTGATTTCTTGAATTAGAGCTTGCTGCTGTTGTCGCAGGGCTTCTATGTCTTGTTGGAGCGGCCCGGTGAGGGTGGAACGCAGGTTGCTAATTTCTCCGGTGACAGCAAGCATAATTTGCTCTGCTGCGGAGGGAACCTGCGGCGGCATCGGCACTTTCGGAACAGGAACTGGTGCTGGGCGGACACTTGGGCTTCTGGGCCTGTCGCCGATGGGTAGCTTTGAGTCTGAGGAAACCAGATAAGCGCGAACTCGCTCTAAAAGTTGGCGCTGGTGGACAGTATCAAGAGAACCCGTCCAAGGCAAGCGGGGGGCGGGCTTGCTGAGTACCTCGTCAATCTCAGCAATTAGTGATTGAATTTTGTACTTCTGAGAATTCAAGGGCGAAACCTCTGGGAATGCGGCTTGGGAGAAACTTTATTAAAAAGAAAGTCAACTACCCATCACCAAGCGGAGTACCGCCGGAGGTGTGGGCTTGTATCTGGACTCCACCGCAATTCTGAGAATCTAGAAAGAATCTCAGCTTTAGTTTCACGGCCCGATACATTAGGGGATGCTGACAAGCTCCCCGTACTCGTCCAGTCTTGCCGGACAAGTAACGCTCTCATTGCAATATTTCGCGCACCAATCAAATCAGCGTGCAACTCATGTCCACAACATTCGCATCGAAACAATAGTCCTTTGTTTGGTCTATTAGCATCCGAAGTATGTCCGCATTTAGGACAACTTTTCGACGTATAATGAGCCGGAACTTTAGTTGCTAACGAACCATTTAGATTTGCTTTGTAGTCAATATACCCGTGCAATTCGGCATAAGACCATTTAGCTTTGTTTCGATTAGCTAGTCGTCTCTTCTTGCTTGCCTTTTTGCCCGATTTTGTTTTAGTCCTGTCCCGTATTCCGGTTAGATTTTCCAGTCCAATCAGGGTGTGAGGCTTTGCAATATCCTTACTGATTTGATGGTTCACATCAGCGATAAACCGTCTCTCTCTCCCAGACAGAGCGATTAGTCTTCGCTTCGCTGAACGAGTGTCTTTACGCTGAAGAGTTTGTCTAGCTTTGTGATAGCGGTTGGCTTTGTGTCTAGCGTTTTTTCCTGAGTAAAATTTAGACTTATTTTGCAAGTCTGTTTC
>NZ_JBARVX010000046.1:0-8420 GCF_049646505.1 Microcoleus sp. | reverse complement strand
CCAAATCCCCAGCCACAAATCCAACTCTGGAATCCGCACCCGCCCGTCAGCATCAGCAGCCTGCGTTTCATAGGCTCCATTGAGCAAATACCGCACTTCCAGCTTGGGCTCGTAGGGGTCGTAAGTCACATAGGTGGGCACTTGCAAAATCTGTTCGTAGAAGTAGAGCTTGCCGTAGGGAGGAGTCGATCGCACGGACAATTCGCTGTAATCTTCATTAGACAAAAACTCCATCACCACCGATACCGGCGCACCCTCCAGATTCGGCGTGTAACTCCGGCGAATCGTCCCCTCAGCAACTGGATGCACTTGCGGCACGAAAAACCAATCCGGTGCTTTGACTACAATCTGCTTATTTACAGTCGCTACCAGTCCAAAATTGGAACCAATCAGGGCGATCTGTTCAATGCCTCCAGCGGCTCCCAGAGCATCGGTGAGAGCGGCAGCAAGCGGCGGTTGTTGAATATTTTCCACAGGATCGTCCGGTAAAACAAAGTCGGCTGGTAAGGCTTCCCAAGTGACAGTTGGTGTTGTGGAACTTGATGAGATTTGAAGAACCATTAACTCATACCATTTGAGATTTGAGATTTTAGATGGGAAAAGAAGACCGGGCGGTTGAAACCGCGTCTATACAAACCAAACCCGCCTCCGCGGGTTAAAGAACGCGCTGTGAAGATTATGTTATTGTCTTCAGTCCGCGGAGGCGGACTTTGTTTTTGTAGGTGCGGTTTCAACCGCCGTCTGCAACTAAAAATCAATAGTCAAAGGCGCTCTCGGAAACGGAATTACATCCCGAATATTCCCCATTCCCGTCATGAATTGCACCAACCTCTCAAACCCCAAACCAAAGCCAGCGTGAGGCACAGTACCGTAGCGGCGCAAATCCAAATACCACCACAACTCCTCCTTATTCATCCCCTGCGCTTCCATGCGCCGCTCCAACACATCCAGCCGTTCTTCCCGCTGCGAACCGCCGATAATTTCCCCAATATTTGGAGCCAAAACATCCATTGCTCGCACGGTTTTCTCGTCTTCATTTAAACGCATATAAAATGCTTTAATCCCGACCGGATAATCGCTGACAATCGTCGGCTTCTTAAACAAATCCTCAGCCAAATAGCGCTCGTGTTCCGACTGCAAATCTAAACCCCAGCTTACCGGAAAATCAAACTTTTTGTCGGCTTTTTCCAAAAGTGCGATCGCCTCAGTGTAAGTAATCCGCTCAAACTGATTGTTAATAATATTTTCAGCCGCAGCCAAAACCGTCTTATCAATCCGCTCGTTGAAAAACTCCATATCCTCCGGGCAATGTTCCAAAACGTACTTAAAGATGTACTTTAAAAACGCCTCAGCCAAATCCATATCACCCTGCAAATCGCAGAAAGCCATTTCCGGTTCAATCATCCAAAACTCAGCCAAATGTCGCGAAGTATTAGAATTTTCCGCTCGAAAAGTCGGGCCAAAAGTGTAAACATTGCCGAAAGCCATCGCCATAACTTCCGCTTCCAACTGGCCGCTAACTGTTAAATAAGCGCGCTTTCCAAAAAAGTCCTTCGCATAATCAACCTCTTGCGAATCCGTGCGCGGCACATTCTTTAAATCAAAGTTGGTAACGGCGAACATTTCCCCCGCACCTTCGCAGTCGCTAGCAGCAAGAATCGGAGTGTGAACCCACAAAAATCCGCGTTCCTGAAAAAATTGATGTACCGCCGCCGAACAAGCATTGCGGACTCGAAACACAGCGCCGTGGGTGTTTGTGCGCGGCCGCAAATGGGCGATTGTCCGCAAAAATTCCAATGAATGGCGCTTTTTTTGCAGCGGATAAGTTTGCGGGTCTGCTTCGCCGTAAACTTGTACTTGCGAGGCTTTTAACTCAATTCGCTGTCCTTTCGCCGGTGACGCTACCAGCACTCCCGACACCTCTAAAGATGCACCTGTATTAAGTTGTTTGAGTATATTTTCAAAATCCGGCAAATCAGCATTGATGACTACCTGCAAATTAGCCATCGCCGAACCGTCGTTAACTTCCACAAAAGCAAATTCTTTCAATTCGCGCTTAGTACGAACCCAACCTTGAACAGTGACAGTTTCCCCCGGTTCGCCACCGCGCAAAATTGCTGCAATTCGTTGACTTGTCATAATATCCACTCCTGTTTATTTAATATTTTGCACCAGAATTCTCTCTTTTCTCTTCCTCTGCGCCCTCTGCGCCCTCTGCGGTAAAAAAAATCATAAATCCCAACATAATTCAACCGACATAGGATTTCAAAATCCAACCCAGTAAAATGCCGAGTCCCCCAAAGCGAACTGCTTGCCAAAAAGGTTGTTTTATGCTTCCCCAAGAAAACAGACTGCTTTCTAAATTTAACTCGATCGTTTCCAATTCTTGCTCAATTTCCCGCAATTCTTGCTTGAGTTGCCGCAGTGGATTTTGGCGCAGAGACTGGAGCACATCTTCGCGCCGGTGGCCGAGTTCGTCTTGGCGCTGTCGATCGACCTGAATTTGAGTGTAACGCTCTTTGACTGCTGCGAGCGATCGCTCCACTGCTGCGATCGCCTGCACAAACTCGTTTTCTGGCTCTTTTTGATTTAACTCTGACGGCTGTTGAGGCATTTCGATCTGCAAACCTGACAAGAATAAAAAAACCGATTTCCAATTAAATTGTTATTATTATGTGCAGTATCTTATTTAAAAAATTCAGAAACAGCAGCCAAATCCCTATAATTGCCAATTATGCTTGAAACTGCACAAACAACCCAAACTGTCAACCTCAACGAGCTTAGCACGGTAGAACTAGCTCAAGCTCTAGCAGCGCGCCTCGCCATCTCCGAAAAAGATTGGCACCGCCTCAAAGCCAACCGTTCCGCGCGCGCGGGCGAGCAAGCCGCGGCCGCTTTGGTCTTTTTGCTCAAAAAACAGCCAGAAGAAGCTCTCCCGCGCTTACAACAAGCTGCAGGATGGCTGGATCGATCGATCTCTGCTCCTCCCTGTCCCACCCACGGCAAATAATTGTGAGTCGCTGAGTGTTGAGGTGAACAGCGGATTTGTTGCTAAAAAATCAGACGATCGCGCAGCTCGATCGAGCTGCGCGATTGCGGGCTAAAAAAGATTTATACTTTTCTCACACAAAACTCGCTTTTTGCATTACCATTTACTATCAATGGTCAGATACTCCAAATTTTCCATCCCTGATTCAGCGGGGAAACGAAAAAATTTGCCAGTTAAGCTGAGGTAAAAACTGCTGCTAAATATCATTTTTAGCGAAAGCGAGGCAGCCGGTAGCGACTGGAAACTTCTTTGCACAGCCGTAACTCTGTACCTTGAGAATTCCACTCTACCCGATCGAATATTTGGTAAAGAATAAACAGCCCCCTACCGCATTCTTGTTCGACATGGGGGATGTCAGAATTATCTGCAACATCCTCTGCTACGAGACTGTCGCAATTATCGGTATAAAGGTTGCAACCGCAAGGGGCCTTAAAGCCAGAACCTTCATCCGATATCACCCACCAATATTGGTTCTGGACGATCGAAAAACGGACTCCAACTGTTTTGCCGGGGTCTAATTTATTTCCATGCTTAGCAGCATTTACCAAAGCTTCTTGAAGCCCCAACCGCAATTCCGCTTGCCAGCGCTCCGGAACCTCTGCTAGGAGCAGATCCAAAACAGGACAAAGGTATAGGGTTGAAGCGAAGCTAATCGTAATCCAATTGCGTCCGGTCGGACGTGTCGAAATAGCAATCACTCAGAAAACTCCCTAACTTTCAGGTGGATGAACTTCACACCCTGCATAAGTTGGCTCCCCAGTATTCAAAATGCTAATTAATTGAGCTGCGCCACTCTATTTCTATCTTAGAGTATTTAGGCATTTAAGAAAAGCCAACAACGTCACAAAATATTCTGCGATTCTCAGAAACGAAGGCCGGCAACTATCAGTAATTTTACTTATAAGTTTCAGCTACCACCAGATTTTTGATGTCGGATGAAGCGAACTCCGGGGCGATCGCCCCTACATCTCCCGGACTGTCACAAGTCGCTGTACCAAACGATCCCCACCTGTAAACAATCGGAAATATCTATTCAAGGATCGATCCCTAGATGCCCAGCGGATCGGAACCAGCTCTCGCCACCCCTGATTCGGGCCGATCGCCCCGATCGATCTCTGGCCGCCAAACAGCACAATTATCATACCTAGGTGTGTTGCCGCCAAAACCAGATATATTGCCCAAATGCCGATCGGCACGCAAAGCCGGCACTGCTGCGACCTTGACCAAATCAATATTTGTTACAAAACTTATTTTACATGAGTCAAGAACTCGCGATCGCCCAACCGGCCCAAATTGACAAATCCTTTGCTGGCGACACCCCGGCGCGTTTACCGAACTTTATAAATCTGAACGTGGCGATACAATAGTTAAAGTAAATAATTATTTCTTTACATTATGCAAACCACCCCAACCGTCACCGCAGCCCCCATTCCCGGCACTTACTGGCAGTGGCGGGGCCATTCAGTCTACTACGTCCGATCCGGCGATCGGCATCCCGAACGCCCTCCCCTGCTGTTAATTCACGGTTTTGGAGCATCCACAGACCATTGGCGCAAAAATATCAGCGGCCTGAGCAAAGACTTTGAAGTCTGGGCGATCGACCTTTTGGGATTCGGGCGATCGGCAAAACCCGAAATCCAGTACAGCGGCGACCTCTGGCGCGACCAACTCCACGACTTCATCACCAGCGTCATCGGCCGGCCCGCCGTCCTCGCCGGCAACTCCCTCGGAGGCTACGCCGCCTTGTGCGTAGCAGCCCAGCGTCCCGAATCAGCCGCCGGACTGATCTTAATCAACAGCGCCGGCCCCTTCAGCGAACCCCAGCCCGCACCCGAAGCCCCGCCCTTGCAAAAAGCCATATCTACCGTAGCTAAAACCTTATTCCAGCAAGATTGGGCAAGTTTTCTGCTGTTCCAGTACGCGCGCCAGCGATCGACAATTCGGAAAACCCTAGAAAAAGTGTATCTCGACCAAAGCGCCGTCACAGACCAATTAGTAGAAGAAATTTACCTTCCCTCCTGCGATCCCGGTGCCCCCAAAGTATTCGCCTCCGTATTCCGAACACCCCAAGGCGAAAAAATCGACCTATTGCTGAGTCAATTAACCTCTCCGCTGCTGATGCTGTGGGGAGAAGGCGATCCGTGGATGAATTCTGCAGACAGAAGCGCCAAATTTCGCCAACACTATCCGCAGTTGACAGAACACTTTATCAAAGCCGGTCACTGTCCCCACGACGAAGTACCCGAACAGATTAACGAACTGATTCGCGGATGGATAATTGACAAGGGCATCGGGCATTGTTAAGTGTTGGCTGTTGACTGTTGACTGTTGGCTGTTGACTGTTGACTGAGTGAGAGGGCGGGCACTCACAGGCACCGCCCCTACTGACTACTGACTACTGACTAATGACTGATGACTTCATTTAATTTTCTGGTTAATCTCAAGTCAAACATTCTGACGAGACGGAAATCATGACAAGTAAAAAAACTCGCCGCAATTTTATATTCAGCAGTATAGCTGTTGCCGGGGGCATTGCAGCGGCTAACGCGATCGACCGACAGGATCGGGAAACCGCAGCCGCACCCAACAATCAAGCGGCCGCCACAGTCAAAATGCCTGAACGGCTTTTAGGCAAAACTGGCGTGAAATTGCCGATTTTTGGTTTGGGAGGGGCAGGACAAACACCGCTGTCGCAGCCGGGAAGAGAAGCAGAAGCGGCGGCGCAAATTGAACGCGCGATCGAACTCGGCATTCGCTATTTTGACACGGCGGCCGACTACGGGCCCAGCGAAGAAAATTTAGGCAAAGTTTTGCCAAAATATCGATCGCGCCTGTTCTTAGCCACAAAAACCGCCGCCAGAGACAGAGACGGCGCTTGGAGAGACTTAGAAAGATCGCTCAAAAGATTGAAAACCGATCGCCTAGATTTGTGGCAACTCCACCACGTTTCATTCACAACAGAATTAGACCAAATTTTCAGTACCAAAGGAGCAATAAAGGCGATCGAAGAAGCCAAACAACAAAAAATAATTCGTTTTTCCGGCATCACCGGACACCACGAACCTGCTATCATTGCCGCAGGCTTGCAGCGCTATCCTTTTGACACAACATTAATCTCCCTCAACGCCGCCGAAAAACACCACCCGCGCTCATTTACAGCCAACGCTTTACCAGTCGCCGCAGCCAAAAACATTGGCGTAATTGCCATGAAAATACCAGCTTACGGCAAGTTATTTCAGAACGGTGTTTTAGATGGAATGCACCAAGCAATGGGCTACACGCTTTCACTCCCCGGCGTCCACTGCTGCGTCATCGCCGCCGACTCAGTAAAGCAATTAGAAGAAAACTTGAAAGTTGCCCAAGCCTTCAAACCTTTGAGCAAAGTAGAAATGGCAGCAATTGAAAAACGCACCGCCGCTGCTTGGCAAGAAAATACATTTTTCCGACAGTGGACTTAAAATCACAACTCCCAAATTCCCTGTTTTTCCTGTGTTTGTTCTGCTGTTTTTGTTGTGGCGGCCGCGTCCCCCCGCGATATCAAATCCGGTAGCATCGGAACGATTAAACCGCGAAGACGCTGATAGCGCCAAGGAAGGACGTACATCTTCTGATTTCTCTTCCTTAGCGTTCGGCTTCGCCTTCGCGGTTCATTCGATCTTGCTACCTATTAGTTATCGTTCTGATAAGCTGTTGTGCAAATAAACATTGTATATTTTGATCGCAATCAAAAATCGTCAAATCCGATACCCATCGAACCCTCAATCGCCATACACAATCTATATGAGCAACAGCTTACAACGGGATTTGATATTACCAAACTCGATCTCATCTGCAGCCAAAATACTTCCACTCAAAGAATAAGGCGACCTGGTTGGGTCGCCTTATTCTTAAGCACAAACAATGTACTTTGTCAACAGCCAAGTGCTACTATTTTTTCCGTTTAGCTTTATCTAACCGCCGGCGATCGCGCCACTCAACCGCCGTCAAATAAGCTACCCCGCCAGTAACAGTCACCAGCAGTACAAAGGCCATCAAAACCAGAAAATTAGCAATAGAAAATTCCACAACCCCTCCTGCTTGCCTTATACTTGAGATTATGTGCGATCGCACAACCGCAATAAAATTAGTTCGATCGTTCCGAATGCCAGTCTTCATCAAACTTAGAGGACTTGCATTCGGAACCGCAAACCTTACATCAACTCTTCCAAAATTGTAAACCGGACATGATTAATTGCCAAAGTCCCCACGGAAACATCCTCCTTCTTCAAAGGAACACCCCCGCTGCTGAGGCTTTGAAACCGAATTCCCTTGCCAATTTCTACGTGGTACCAAGCCAACCCCATAAAAAACCGCAAAGGATAAGGGCCTCTGTCTTGAATGTCATCTGGATTAGATTCCATCGGCACCCAGCCAAAGCCGGGAATGTAAAACTCCAGCCAAACATGATTGAAATCCGGTTCCAGCGGCACACCTTTTCTGTCAGCAAAAGCCGGACACTTGTAACGCCCGATCGTGCGGCAAGCAATCCGGTTCAACCTTGCCAAAGCCAACAGCAACCCTACGTACTCGCCGCAAGAACCGATGCCGCGCCGCAGTACAATATCGGGTGTGTCGATGTGAGGCCTGATTCCGTAGGAAAGTTGGTCGTAAACAAAATTACGAATGCTAAGTAACTGTCTCAGAATATTAGTTTCTGTGCCAATGGATGCCACAGCAGCCGATCGCACAATCTCCGTATCCATCGCCAAATTATCATTATCCACCAAATACTTAGCTTCAAACTCCGGCGACAGTTTTGGAATTTTTTCCACATCTTGAGGCGACAACTGATACTTAATCGATCGCACTTCCAACAAAGCCTTCCAGCCAAAAATTCGCCGTTCCCCCTTCATCAAGCGATCGAACTTAAACACCGCCACCCGTTCCCCTTCCACAATTTCCTCAGTAAAAGGCATCCCCACCGGCGTAATTTTCCTCACCTTTTGCCGGTGAGTTTCCGAAGGTAAAGCAATCCGCCACTCCAAATTGTCGATTTCTACCTCGTCCAGAGGAGACAGTTCTTCCACATAGGACATTTCTATCAAAAAACCGTTTGACAAAGCGTAGCATTCTGCCTCATTGTAGTGAAAAGATAAAGGGTGAATAAAAGTGCGATCGCGCTTCGTCAACTGAAAAGGATCTTCGGAATTCGGGTCATCTCGAATGTAAAGTTCCTCCCCCGCATAAGCCACGTAGAGAACCTCTTCTCCCGTCTCTGAATTTTTGTGAAAAGCCAAACCAGAAGGATTTTCAAAGGGAGTTAAAACGCTAAATTTAATCTCTCCTGTTGCCCGTTCCAAACAGTAAACAGTTTGCTCGGTTTTGTCGCAAA
>NZ_JBARVX010000045.1:0-3756 GCF_049646505.1 Microcoleus sp. | reverse complement strand
GGGACTTGACTTAATGCCTCACCCATAAGTGTAATCAGTTATCACTAACTCCGTTGAGAGTTAGGCTAACCGTCCCTGGATAGGAAAACCTACCCATTTAGGTTAAACGAATCGCACACCGGAAATGATATGATACATTTCTTAAACCTGAAAGTGGGAAAGTCCGGTGCAATTCCGGCGCTGTGCCGCAACTGTGAAAGTCAGAATGCCGATTTCAGGAAGTTTACTTTACATTCCCTGCGTCGCACGGGGAGGAGATTATTTGTTAGTTTTGACTGATTTACCAACTTGTCCCGGTCTATTTTACGGTTCCCGCGCCCGCGACGGAGTTTTATCGAGGATGCGAATTCCGGGGGGAATTTTAACTGTACCGCAGTGTTGGTCGATCGCCAATTTAGTCGATCGCTACAGTACCGGCTATTTGCAAATCACAAATCGGGCAAATTTGCAAATCCGAGAATTGCACTCAGAAATTCCCCCAGAAGTTTGGCAAGATTTGCAGGAATTGGGATTAGCATCTCGTCGCGTAGAAGTTGACCCGATTCGCAATATGATGGCAAGCCCGACAGCAGGAATCGACCGACAGCAGTTACTCGATACTCGCCCCCTAGTGAAAGCTTGGGACGATTACCTGCAAACACATCCCGAATTAGCAGAACTTTCGGCTAAATTCAGCATTGGTTTTGATGGCGGAGAATTAGTTTCAATCCGCAATTTACGGAACGATATTTTATTAGTAGCAGAAAGGAATTCGACAAATTTTGAAATAGTTTTTTGCCTGTATTTGAACAGCAATACAGGAATTATTATCGAACAATCGCAAACTATTTTAGTATTAGCAACCCTCGCTAATATCTATCTGGAATATACCAAAAATCGACCGCGAATTGATGGCAAAAAACCGCGCTTGCGGCACTTGCTAGCCGATTGGGGCGTTGAAAATTATCTCGAAAAAGTAGAGACAAAATTGCCGTTTTCCTTGGGGCGAAGCGCGATCGAACTTTCAGAAAAGGCGATCGAACCCAACGCCAATCTCGGCATCCACCGTCAGCAACAGTCGGATTTCTCCTACATCGGCATTGCCCTGCCTCTAGGCAAGCTAGAATCAAAGCAACTGCGGAATTTGGCAAACTTAGCCCAAAATCTCGCCAGCGGCACTCTGAGGCTTACACCGTGGCAAAATCTGCTGATTTCCGACATCCCCAACTCCCAAGTTTCTGAAGTCAAACAGCAAATCGCCGATTTAGGATTGCACTCATCCGCAACTAATCTAGATTCCTGCTTAGTTGCTTGCGCCGGTAGTAGCGGCTGCGCGTCGGCGGCGACAGATACTCAAAGTCACGCCCTAACAATGGCCAAGGATTTAGCGCAAAAACTGACGATCGACCGATCGATCAATATCCATTTCAGCGGCTGCGAAAAATCCTGCGCCCAACACCAGCCAATGGACATCACCCTAATCGGAATTCAGATTGAGCAGGAAAACCAGACGATCGCAGGTTACAACATTTATGTAGGTAAAAAAGACCAGCCCTTTGGACGGCAAATCTTCCCCGCCGTGACTGTAGCCGAAATGCCCCGCGCGATCGAGCAAATGCTGCGCGCCTACCAGCAATTGCGAGAACCGGGCGAGTCATTTGGCGAATTTTGCGATCGATGGGCGATCGACAAATTGCAAAAATTACTTAGCCCAGAAAATCAGAATTAAAACAAAAAATATCCATTAAAACCGAAAAATTGTAATCATCTCCCCTTCTCTTTCTTACTTCGCGCCCTTAGCGCCTTCGCGGTTCATTTAAAAAGCTATTTCATCAATCAAACAAACTACCCATAATAACAATTTCAAATAAAGTTAAGTACAGTCTTTTAATGCCCAATGCCCAATGCCCAATTCCCAATTCCCAATTCCCAATTCCCAATTCCCAATTCCCAATTCCCAATTCCCAATTCCCAATTATTTTAATGATTGACTACATCCGAGACGGAACAGAAATCTACACAAAATCCTTCGCCACAATCCGCGCCGAAGCAGACTTGTCAAAATTGCCGCCAGACTTAGAATCCGTCGCCGTGCGACTAATTCACAGTTGCGGAATGATCGACATCGTTACAGACTTAGCAGCTTCCCCCGGCGCAGCTACCTGCGGGCGTCAAGCCCTTTCCGCAGGCGCGCCGATTTTGTGCGATGCGCGAATGATAGCCGAAGGCATCACCCGCAAGCGGCTTCCTGCTAACAATCAGGTGATTTGCACCCTCTGGCATCCCGATGTCCCGGAGTTGGCGCGCCAAATCGGCAATACTCGATCGGCTGCGGCACTGGATTTGTGGCTAGATAACTTAGATGGTGCGGTGGTGGCCATTGGCAATGCCCCGACTGCTTTGTTCCGACTGCTGGAAATGCTGGATGCTGGAGCCCCCAAACCTGCCTTGATTCTCGGTTTCCCGGTAGGATTTGTGGGGGCGGCGGAATCTAAAGCCGAACTCGCAGCCAACAGTCGGGGAGTGCCGTTTATCGCGCTGCAGGGGCGGCGCGGTGGCAGTGCAATGGCAACGGCGGCCGTGAATGCGTTAGCTAAAGAGGACGAATTATGACTGAGACTGCTGGTAAATTGTACGGATTGGGCATCGGCCCTGGCGATCCGGAATTGATTACTTTGAAAGCTTATCGGATTTTGCAATCGGTGCCGGTCATTGCATATCCGGCGATGGAAAATGGTAAGGTGCTGGCGCGGGCGATCGTCGCAGATTATTTGCGTCCAGAACAAATTGAGATTCCGATGCCGCTGCCTTTTAGTCCGACGCGATCGTCCCAACCTTATTATGATGTTGCTGCCGAGAAAATTGCCGCCCACCTCACCGAGGGCCGGGATGTGGCGGTTTTGTGCGAGGGCGAGCCTTTTCTCTACGGCTCGTTTATGTATTTGTTCAACCGTTTGTCGGGAAAGTTTACTACCGAAGTTGTGCCGGGAATTTCTTCGACTATGGCGAGTGCGAGTGCGCTGGGAGTACCGTTAACTTACCGCAACGATGTGTTGAGTATTATGCCTGCGACGCTGGATGCGGATGTTTTGCGCGATCGGCTGGCGCTGGTTGATGCTGCTGTGATTATTAAGCTGGGGAGGCACTTTGCGAAAGTCCGGGAGGTGCTGATTGAGTTGGGACAGTTCGATCGCGCACTATATATAGAACGCGCAACTATGCCAAATCAGCGAATTAAGGCGATCGCAGATGTCGATCCGGCGGAAGTTCCCTATTGGGCGCTGGTGATGATACCCAGCCAACAAAAGTCTGTATCTTAATATTTCCATGCCTGAAGGCGACAAGCTTCCAGGCTTTTCCTGTTTTTTTGTGCATTCTTGCCCATTTACCCAGCTTTCTTCAAGAAGATAAGTAAAAATTATCATTCTCATCAGCTTAACTGTCGTTACAGGCCTTTACAAACCTGAGAATATGCTTTATATTTATTTACATGGCGGAACACAAAGCCGTCACGAACATTGAAAACCAAATAACGCAATCATAAATACATGACAGCCACCTTACAGCAGCGCGAAAGCGCCAACCTGTGGGACCAGTTTTGTAACTGGGTCACTTCGACCGACAACCGCCTCTATGTAGGTTGGTTCGGAGTCCTGATGATTCCTACACTACTGACAGCCACAATCTGCTACATCACTGCATTCATCGCAGCCCCTCCCGTAGACATTGACGGCATCCGCGAACCTGTTGCAGGTTCCTTGATGTTCGGCAACAACA
>NZ_JBARVX010000044.1:0-4489 GCF_049646505.1 Microcoleus sp. | reverse complement strand
CTTCCCAGGCGTTTTCCCACCCTGCGCTCGTAAAAAGCAACAAAAATATTAATTCCCAGTACCAGCAGCAATATCCACAGTTCATTTGGGGATATTTTGACAACTGTGCCACCTTTGAGCAACCTTTCAACAGCGCCGCTGAGAATTTCAAAACAGGCAATTCCCAGAAAAACAGCTATTCCCAGAGCTCCGAGAGCGTCAAATTTCTGGTGTCCGTAAGGATGATCGCGATCGGGCTGCGGGTTGGCATAATGATTAGTTACCAATCCTAAAATATTATTAGCGCTGTCCGTGACGCTGTGCAAAGCATCTGCCAGCAAACTGAGGGAACCAGTCAGCAATCCCACGGCTGCTTTAATTGCCATCACCAGCAAATTTAGCAATAAGGTAACGATTAAAACTTTGCGGACTTCGGAACGGTTATCGGCAACCATAAAATCTCCTCGATCTGCGATTAAGTGTTATTGCTTCTAGTCTAAAGCCGATCGAGCGATCGCAAATTAAAAGTATTGTAGAATCTAGATGGCGGTTAGATTTATCTTCATTAATTTTGCCCAGCTTCTTGAGACAAATTGTAATTAATAGCATTCTTGCAGTCCAATTTAGCTGGCAGGTACTTCTTTTGGGTTACTATATCTTTTATCATTAACAATTGTATGTTAAATTTCATTGCCCATGTCTCTTTCCCCGCTGACACTGAATTTAGTCGAAGGTTCTGTCTCCTTTAGCTTTTCCCCGCAAGCCGCGCGGGATTTGCAAAGCGAAATTGCAGCTTTGATGGACAGCTTAAAAGCCGTAGCAGCCAAAACCGCTGGCGCTAAAGCTTCTCCCCAAAAACCGATGGAATATCGGTATGCGGGGGATGTATTTTTGGAGGTTTTTTGCAACCCGAATATCTGGCCAACGCCTTTTGCTGCGAAAGTGCTGATTACGGTTAGGGACGATCGCGTGCGCGTCACCACCGAAGCCGAACTCAGCCGCCTGCGCGACGATCTCGCTCAGTATATCGAACAAGTCGGTTGAGATGCTTCAACCTGAAACCCGCCCGTTTGTCAAGGTTAAATTCCCATTATAATCATTGGGTTTTGGCTTCAGTAGGGTGCGTCAGCTAGGTTTCTTCGATCGATAATTGAGAGACTCTCTTCTGACGCACCCTAGGACTAATTGGCTTAGTAAGGTGCGTCAGCTAGGTTTCTTTTATCGGTAATTGAGAGACTCTCTTCTGACGCACCCTACGACTAATTGGCTTCAGTAGGGTGCGTCAGCTAGGTTTCTTTTATCGGTAATTGATAGACTCTCTTCTGACGCACCCTACGACTAATTGGCTAGGGTTCTTTTATCGATAATTGAGAGACTTTCTTCTGACGCACCCTAGGACTAATTGGCTTAGTAGGGTGCGTCAGCTAGGTTTCTTTTATCGATAATTGAAAGACTCTCTTCTGACGCACCCTACGACTAATTTCTAATTGCTAGTTTTAGTTTTTGGTCAGGGGATAGCTATCAGCAGGCGAAGCCGACCATTCCCACATTGAACCCGTATAATTCTTAGCATTAAATCCGAAACTTGTCAAGACACAAGTCAACCATGCAGACCTAATTCCCCCAGTACAATAACTCACAATCTCAGTTGACAGCGAAATTCCTTTCTGCTGCAAAATAGCCACAACTTCCCCGCGTTCCAGCAGTTTTCCCTGTTTGTCCATTAACTGTTTGTAATAGAGATGCACTGCACCGGGAATGCGGCCGCCCCGCGTTTCTCCGTAAGGCGTTTTACCAGCATATTCTCGCGGTTCTCTAGCATCAATAACTGCTAAACGATCGTTGCCTAAAATAGCTTTTAAATCATCCCGATTAATTTCCCAATTCGAGCGACGAGATACAATAAAATCTCCTGGCTGCGATGGATGATTTGCATTTTTGATTCGACGAATGCCAGCTTTGACACAAGCTCGATATCCTCCATCTACAAAAACGGCTTTTTCGTGTCCCAAAGTCCGCAGCATCCAAACAATTCGCCCGTCTTCGCCCCACCCTTTCACAGAATCGGCAATCACAATTGCAGGTTGGTCTTGACAAATTCCCAGTGCTTGCAGTTTTTCTGTTAAAACTGCATCATCTTCGATAATTTTGCCTTGGTGTGGAAAGTCGGAACAGGCAAATTGCTGCCAAGTTACGGGAATAGCTGGCTGCAGACGGCAAAACCACTTTAAAATAGGTTCGCGAGCATCAAGCAGAGTAGCTCCTTCTGACAGCAACTGCTTAGCTAAATCTGCACTTACAATCCAATTTTCAGCTAAATTACACATAAATTAGAGATAATTTATTGAGAGATTTCTATCGTATTTGCACCGCAAGTTAAAACACCGTTATTATTCGCAGGATTAGCTGGTCTTGCTGTACCCGCAACCGAGGCTTCGCACAAGATTGTTTTGGTATCGTTTGCAATCACAAATACGCCGCCCACCAAACTTTTAAGGTTAGGTTGTCGCGATATTGCATAATTAAATACAGCTTGGTTCCCCGTGCTAATTGAGTAGCTGTAATTGTTAGTTTCAGTAGGAAAACCCGTATTTAAATTGGTCATAGAACTTGTAAAACTCTCCCTTTCTATATAGTACGCTTGCTGAGCTATGTTCATTACCCTAAGATATTGTTTTGCGTCTGCGCTCGTATGAATAGGTTGGTTGGCTTGAGGCAAAGCGGTATTTGCACCGCAGGCTAAAACGCCATTGTTATTGATAGGATTAGCTGGTCTTGCTGTACCCGCAACAGAGGCTTCGCACAGGATTTTTTGGATGTTGTTTCCTATCAAAAATACTCCGCCTACAAAACTTTTGAGATTGGGTTGCCGCGATATCGCATAATTAAAGACAGCTTTGTTACCCATGCTAATTGAATAGCTGTAATTATCAGTTTGAGCTAGGGTGCCAACACCTAGATTAGCAACAGAACTTGTAAAACCAGCATATTCTAGATAGTAGGCGTGCTGAGCTTTGTTCATGATGTCAACAAGAATTCTGGCTGGAGATTCCATAGATTTAATAATTTCTGCCGGAGATTTCGTCATGCCGTTTGGAAGTTGAGCCTCGGCGGCTGCAATCAAAAAAACTGGCAGACTCAGAGTTGTCAGCACAACTCTACTCTGCCAGTTGCGGTGGCTATCAATCCTGATAAATTTCCGAACTAGCTGGTAAATTGATCTGGTGAGTAACATACAATTAAACTAATTGTTTGGCTTGAAATTGTTTCAATTTTCCAGGAGCAACCGTGCCGTGTTCGGTGATAATTCCTGAAATTAATTCGGCCGGAGTCACGTCAAAAGCGGGATTGTAAAATTCTACACCCTCTGGACAAATTCGCGTAGTTCCAACTTGATACATTTCCACAGCATCGCGTTCTTCAATGGGGATTTGGCTGCCGTCTGACAACTCAAAATCAATTGTAGATAGAGGCGCGGCGACATAGAAAGGGACGTTGTGAGCTTTGGCAACAATTGCTAAACTGTAAGTGCCAATTTTATTGGCTGCGTCGCCGTTAGCAGCGATTCTGTCTGCACCGACAACTACTGCGTGAATCATGCCCAGTTTCATGCAGTGAGCGGCCATATTGTCGGCGATTAATGTGACGGGAATTCCTTCTTGCACGCATTCCCAAGTTGTGAGTTTTGCACCTTGGAGACGGGGGCGAGTTTCGTCTGCAAATACTCTGCCGAGTCTGCCTTCTCGCCAAGCAGAACGAATTACACCTAATGCTGTTCCGTAACCTGCTGTTGCTAATGCACCGGCATTGCAGTGAGTTAGCAAGTTCAATTTTTCGGGTGTGACTGGCAGAACTTCTAACCCTTTGTCGCCGATATCTTTACAAGTTTGCAAGTCTTCTGCTTGAATGGTTTTGGCCATTTCTAACAAAGTTTTTTGGATTTGTTCGACGGAACCGCTAGTTTTCTCGGCTGTTTTGAGCATTCGGGATATTGCCCAAAACAAATTAACTGCTGTGGGACGGGTCGATCGCAATAATTCACCAACTTGTTCTAGTTTAGCGAGAAATTCGGCGCGATCGCCCGTTTCAATTTCCCTCGCGCCCAAATACATGCCGTAGGCTGCCGCTACGCCGATCGCCGGAGCACCTCGGACTATCATAGTTTTAATCGCCTCAGCCATATCTTGAGAGCGGCTAATTTCGACTACACCGTATTCTTGCGGCAGTCGGTTTTGGTCAATTAGCACAACTCGGTCTTCTTTCCAAGTGACAGGGGAAACCGGGGAGTTTTGAGCGGTCATCGATTTCAGTTATGTGAGGGACAAGTTTATTATGATGCCATGAAGGCGACTATTTCTCTATCTTATGAGCGACAAGCTGGATTTGCCAAAATCCCTGACCTGCGGTTTGATATTTGAGATAGAAGAATTGCTGGATACTTATACCAATTTCATAAAGTAGCGCTAGATATTACCCCCCCAACCCCCCCTTATTAAGGGGGGGCTAAGAC
>NZ_JBARVX010000043.1:0-5852 GCF_049646505.1 Microcoleus sp. | reverse complement strand
ACAGCAGCATTGCGGATCTGTGTTCTAGGGATGTGGAGTGGGACTTAAAAGGATTGTCCGACGCCCAAACTGCTACCCAATCAAAATGCTGGGAAAGCCAACTCAGGATTGTTTTGTGTCCTGCTGTGGGCGGATCGGCACTGGTTCCAAACAAGGCAATTTTCTGCATAGGTAATTAGTCAGTAGTCAGTAGTCAGTAGTCAGCAGTTAGCAGTCAGTAGTCATTAGTCATTAGTCATTAGTCATTAGTCATTGGTCAGCAGTCATTAGTCATTAGTCATTAGTCATTAGTCATTGGGAATTAAATTACATACTCATTACCGTTAGTATCATATCAACTTAATATCAAACTTAGTTCCAGCCTGTTGCTTGATTGTCAACCTCTATATCCCCACTCACCTCTCTTAAAAAGGAGGAAAAAGAGCGATCGAAGTTTTGTTACAAAGAAGAAACTGGAGCGAGCGAAATCTCCCTTGAAAAAGGGGGAACTGTCAGCTCTCAAAGTCAACCCCTACTCCCCTTCTTAAGGGGGATTTAGGGGGATCGAGGCTAAGCTACAAGCGAGATTTATCATGGATTGTAGTCTGATGTTGACATTGATGATTGATGACTAATGACTAATGACTCTTTTTTGTTTTTCGGGTCAGATTTAGCAAATCTGTAGAAATTTCCACCGGCGGCGAAATCGGGTTATCTAGTTGGCGGGTTGCTGCGGGAAGACTGGCGACAGATGCAGCGGTTCGTTTGGCAATATCCTCCAAAGTTTCCTGTTTCTGCACTCGTTTGCCATTCTTTACCGCCAATTTCATTAATGGTATGTGAGAATCAGGATTTTTATTTTCTTCCCCAAACAATCCCAAACAATCTCCGAGAATTTCTCCGTTTTGAATATGTCTAAAAATTTGTTTTTTGCCCGGATATGTTGCCTTGCCGCTTGCCTCTTTCATCACCGGAATCCCGTCGATTTCCACCAACTTATAAACACCGTTCACAGGCGAACCGCTGACTAACTTTGTTCCCAATCCGTAACCGTCTATGCAAGCGCCGCTACTTTTTAATTTAGCAATTTCTCGATCGTCCAAATCGCCGCTAGCAAAAATTGGCACGCCCGGCAGGATCGATCGCACTTCCCTCGACAGCGCCGCCAAATCCCCCGAATCCAGCCGCACGCCTTCCAACTGCATTTCACCGCTGTTTACTTGATCGGCCAACATCCGCGCCGCCGCCACAGTATTATAAGTATCGATCAGCAGCGGTGCCCCCGGAAAACAGCGGTGAAAAGCTGCAAACGCCTCCTCTTCGCTACCTTCGAGAGCCGCCACAGCCATCACCAAAGCGTGAGCCATAGTACCGACAGGCTTGCGGCCCAACTTCAAAGCAGCCAAAACATTAGAAGTGCCATCGAACCCAGCAGCCAGAGCCGCCCTAGCCGCCCACACAGCAGCTTGCGGCCCAAAAGCCCTGCGCGTCCCGAATTCCAGCAACTTAGCGTCAGGGCCCGCCACATCGCGGAGCCGTGCAGCCCGCGTCGCGATTAAAGTTTGATAATTGATCGCATTCAACAAATAAGTTTCGACTAACTGAGCTTGCCACAGAGGAGCATCGACACGCAGCAGAGGCTCGTTAGCAAACACCGCCGTCCCCTCCGCCACCGCCCAAACATCGCCAGTAAAGCGGGCTGTGGCGAGCAGTGTCCAAAATCGCTCCGGTGCGCCAGCAAAAATTCCGGTGGAGTGCAAAGCTTGAATTTGCGACTGGGAAAACCGAAATTTCTCCAGATAGTCGAGAACTTGAGCCAAGCCCATCGCGATCGCGTAGCCAAAATTCTCTGGTAGCCTGCGCGCGAATAATTCAAAACTCGCAGGGCGATCGTCGATCGCTTCCCCGACGTAACAAGCCGTCATCGTTAGCTGGTAGAGATCGGTCAACAGGCTGTAATCTGCTGAGGAAACGGTCAGTTCCCGGTCTTCTAAGATTTCCTCAAAACCTGTGAGGTGCAGGCTTTCTGTCGCAGTTTTCATAGCGAAAAACCCCGGACAAACTTATTTATTTAATTATAGTGATAAACACCATATCTTTTTGTAAATCTTTGATAAAGATTGCTGATACCATATTGCGTTTTTCTTGATTGCGCCCTTGCATAGAGGGTTTCAGGTTAATTTGCGGATTAAGATTATGGTATTTTTAATAAAAAAAGCAAATTTGAGTTTGTAGGGTGTGCAGCGCGCGATCGTGTTGATTTAGAGGCGCGCGGGTGCATCTATAGTTTTGCCGAAAGCATTTTTTTGTTTGAGGGCGATCGTCCTCGCACTGCAATTCTTACATTCCTGCACGCACGCGGGGTCAAAAACCCGGTTTCTGAATCAAGCATCTCTCGGATCGATCGACGATTTTTCAGAGAAACCGCGTTTTTTTTGCGTCCAGGACTATCTTAAAAGCTTCTGGTTGCTTCGATGTTGCGGACTAATAAGTAATTCAAACAAATATTGCTAAAGAAACCCCAAGACCGAAATTAATAGTAATATAAAAAGTATCAGAAGCAATGACAAGAGAGGCGGATGTGATGAATCTTTCTAAATCTTTGGCAGATGCGATGCGTTACGTTTCCGAAGCTGCGATGAGAATTTTTAAACGGAACGATGACGATTATCCCAATACAGGAGTTCAGCCTTTTGAAGGTACCCCACCCAAAGGCCATCAAAAAGACCCGTGATCGGGCGATCGGGTAGTTTCTAGCGAGGTAAGCAAAGACATTTGCCTCAAGCAACGCCAAGGACACGGCAGTGCCGTGTCCCTACAGATATTTAAAAGATATTCAATTTTTCCCAGCTAAACTTTGTTTAGCTGGAGTTTTGCCGTTATAAATTGGTAGTGATGACGTTAATGTTTTGAGTTCGATCGGAACCTAATTCCTGAATACGAACCAATTACCCAAAATTGATTGAGCAAAAAGGCGATCGCCGCACTGCCGATGGGTACAGTCAAATTGTCAATTCCCCACAGAGAAACCGACTCCAAAGTAGCAGCAACCAAAGCTACAACAGCCGACACAACCAAAGTTTGCCAAACATTGCCGCCAGCAGTTAGCAAAATCAAACTGCTAACCGCAAAACTCACTAAATACATAGTTGCAGAACCTTCCCAACTTTTCTGGATTCCCCATACTCGATAAATATTTTTGCCGTATTTTTGACCGATTACAGCGGCCAATCCGTCCCCCCAAGCCATCACTAAAATGCCCAAAGCTGCGTATTCTTGATGTTGCAGCGGCCAAAACCAAGCGACGAGAACGCTAATACTCACAGCATAGAAAAAAGTCCCGAAACTCTTGCGGTTGATACTGTTAAGACTGGGCAAAATTGGCAGTTGGTAGGAAATTAGGGCGATCGCACCTGCTAAAACCCCCGCCGAAATTCCCACCCAGCCCGGTATTTGCAGCCACCAAGCCAGCAAAATCACGTTCCCAGTACCGATGTGAACCACCTTCCGCGATACCTCTGCACCGACAGAAGTAAAGCGGTTTAACCCCTCAGCTACCAATAAAATCACACCCAACCAGGCTCCCACGAGGGAAATTTGCAACCACACAGTGGGAATTTCAGAAAATATAGACACGATAATTTAGGAATAACTTCGATCGGACAATGTGTACTACTTTAATGGAAAGGCGATCGCTCTGTTCGGGGTGCGATGTCAAAAAGTAAAAAAGGCTCGGCGGTTGAAACCGCGTCTGCACAAACAATGTCCGCCTCCGCGGACTAAAGAAAATCAAGAATTAAAACCGCCGTTTCGCTAGATTTTGTCTCTATCAATGTGATTTTAACCGTACACTCTTCAACCTGCTCCCGTCAGGTTTTGTCTGTATAGACGCGGTTTCAACCGCCCGGTATTCTATCGAAATCCTCTTTCACAAATCCCGTTTCAAAAAATCCCGCACTGCCGCAAAAGCCCTCCCCCGCCACTCCACGGGCAGCAGCGACAATCCCAAACCAGCCCACATTTTCGCCTCAGAAACAGACTTTCCAGCCCTGACCATCTGCCGCCCTTTTGCAGTTTCACCCACCTCAATCAGCCGCAAACCAAGCGCTAATTGAGTTTGTGCAAGCCTTTTGAGCCTGACTGTTTCGAGCTGATCTGACTCAAATTCGTAGCCGGTCAAATAGCGCAATTTATCGCTCAAATACGGAATTGCCCGATCGACTCCTTGCTGTTGAGCATGAAATCGATACTCCATCAACAGCTCTGGCAAGTAATAGCATTTTTTGCCCGCAAGCGCAAGTCTTACAAACAAATCGTTATCTTCGCAATTTTGCAAATTCGGCCGCAGAAATCCGACTGATTCCAGCGCGGGGCGGCGAAACAAAGTCGCCCCTATTTGCAAACTCTGTCTCAGAAAAACTGTCGAGAGCAAATCTTCAATAATTCCAGCCGACAACTCGGTGCGCCCCCACCGCTGCGAATTCAGTTTAGTCTCGGTTTCGTCAATATTGTTGTGAATGTCGATCGCCCAATGGTCGGTACTGACAAAATCAATGTTGGGGTCTTTATCTAAAATAGCAGATGTCCGCTCCAGAAATTGCGCTCTCAGGCGATCGTCATCGTCAAATTTGATAAAATATTCGCCCCTTGCCGCCGCAAAGCCCGATCGCATATTATTACTTTTACCGATATTCTGCGGGTGGCGAATGTAGCGAATTCCTGGCCCGACAAATTCTGACATTAACAGCGGAGTGCTGTCAGTCGAGCCGTCATCGCAGACAATTAATTCAAAATCTGTATAAGTTTGATCTAACACGCTGGCGATCGCACTAGCCAGCAAATGCACTCGATTGCAAGTAGGAATGCAAACGCTAATTTTCGGCACAAACAAAAACCATTTTAGATTTTAGATTTTAGATTTTAGAGCTGAAATTTTAAACTTTAGACTGCCCCAAATTAAAGTCTTCCTGATGCCCTGTTTGGCCAATTCCCTGTTTGGCCAATTCCCAATTCCCAATTCCCAATTCCCAATTCCCAATGACTAATGACTAATGACTAATGACTAATGACTAATGACTTGATATTAACTCAAACGAGCCGTACATTCAAGAATTAACTTTTGATTCACCAAAGCAAAAGGTTGAATTTCCAAAGCGCGGCGAAAAGCTCGAATAGCACTTCTGTATTCTCCCAAGGCAGCGTAGGACAAACCCAGACCGTGCAGCGCCCCAAAATGCACCGGGTTCAATTTGAGGACAATTTCGCAATCGTGAATCGACTTTTTATAATTTCCTTGGGTATAGTGAAGTACGGCGCGCCGATTCCAAGCTTCAGCAAAATCGGGCGATTGAGCAATCAGTTTCGTCAGCAAATCCAAAGCGTGGCGAACATCGCCGGAGTCTAGCGAAACTTGCGATCGCCTGAGAACTTGCATCCCGTACTCACCCTTCTGGTTAAACCAAGTCCGCCAGAGTTCTGCTGTTGCCCGATCGCGCACGCTTTCTTCGGAATTTTTTAAGTCTTCCAGCAGCGCTTTGATAGATAATTCATCCATAGTGAGAAGATTGTTAAAACAGTTTTATCAGTCAATCTTATCGCGACAGCGGCAACTTTATTTATCCAATATCCCATGCAGATTTTGATGCTTTCCTCGACTTTTCCCTACCCGCCAAGCCGCGGAGGAACTCAGGTAAGGACTTTTAATTTATTACAATACTTGAGCCGGCGGCACGATGTAATTCTCGGCACTGTGCGATCGCCCGATGTCACCGACGCACAAATCGACGCATTGCGCCAGCAAGTTACAGAATTGGCAGTTTTTCCGCACCCGCAGATACCCCCCCAACCCCCCCTTGCTAAGGGGGGGCTAAGAC
>NZ_JBARVX010000042.1:0-2944 GCF_049646505.1 Microcoleus sp. | reverse complement strand
ATCTTAGCTAGCAAGAACAGCAATATATGGCAGTAATCCTCAAAATGAGGTATCGATCGATCACTCCCTCAATCCCTGCATTCTCCAATTTAAAATATTTACTAGAAAAGTATCCAATCTCAACTTCTCACCTTTTTAATCTTGTCCTAGCATCTCCTACGAATTTTTACGAGATTTGCGATAAAATTATTACAATAAATCGCCTAACAAACGCACGTAAACTTGTTAACAATAACCCAATTTAGGGTTATTTTAGTTAGTTTTAACATTGGTCATAATTCTCGCGATAGGTTTGACGTGAAGGCATGACAATGGGCAATTAACAATAAAAAACATGGGTAATCGCTAGAGACTTAACTATCGTATAAAATACCCTATTTTTCCTTAAATTTTTTAATTTTTTAATTTTAAATTTATTCGACAGATGAATCAACCGAGCTTGAACTTGGGTATAAAATTGCACTTTCTGCACGACGGTCGTCGGGCGATTGTATGGGTTTACGGATGAAATTAACGCGCCAAACACAGTCAACACATTAAACACTATAATATAACTTTACACTTTTTTGATAAACTTGTGCAAGAAGACTTCCGACTGATCGTTGACTTAGTTATAGTTCTCGCTGCTGCCGCAGCAGGAGGACTCTTTGCATCGCTGTTGCGACAGCCGGTAATCCTCGGATACCTCCTGGGAGGGATCGTAATTGGGCCCGCTGGTTTGGGGCTGATTAAAGAATTAATTCAGGTAGACACCCTCGCTGAATTCGGTGTTGCCTTTCTGTTGTTTGCTTTGGGAGTAGAGTTTTCCTTCGCCGAACTCAAGAAAGTTAAAGCAATTAGTTTGGGCGGGGGGGGCTTGCAAATTGTGCTGACGATCGCCTTTACAACTGTAATTTCCTTGACCGTGGGCTGGGTAGAATCGCCCGCTCAAGGCGTGTTTTTAGGGTCGATTTTGTCGCTTTCCTCTACAGCAGTTGTACTCAAGTGCTTGATGGAACGCAACGAAAGCGGTACTTCCCACGGCCAAGTCATGCTGGGAATATTAGTAGTTCAAGACTTAGCATTGGGGCTGATGTTAGCAGTTTTGCCTGCTCTCAACGAGCCTGCAGAGGCGATCGGCATGACGGTAGCTTGGGCTCTGCTGCGGATCGGCTTATTTGCTGCTGGTGCTGTAGTTGCAGGCATTTGGATTGTCCCGCAATTGCTGCGCTATCTCGCGAAAACAGAAAGCCGCGAACTGTTTTTGCTGGGAGTTGTGGTTCTGGCTTTAGGTATTGCGCTGCTGACAGAATATTTGGGTTTCTCGATCGAGATGGGCGCATTTGTGGCGGGCTTAATGATTTCTGAGGTGGAATATGCCGACCAGACTCTAACTTACGTTGAGCCTTTGCGAGATATTTTTGCATCCTTATTTTTTGTCACCATCGGTATGTTAATCGACCCGATGTTTCTCTGGAGCCATCTAGAATTAATTCTGGGACTGGTATTTCTAGTATTTGTTGGCAAATTCTTGATAATCACGCCCCTCGTCCGACTATTTGGTTATCCGTTAAAAACAGCATTGATCGTAGGTTTGGGCTTAGCTCAAATCGGAGAATTCTCCTTTGTTCTCGCTAGTTCCGGTCAAATGATGGGACTGGTTTCGCGAGACGTTTATCTATTAATTTTAGGAACCACGGCAGTCACCTTGGTGCTGACTCCGTTTGTATTGAGAAGCGTACCCCAGTTATTGAACTGGGCCGAAAATTTTGGGCCTTTACAGCGCTATTTTGACGAAACATCTCAACCTGTGGAAATAGCTGAAACTTTGCCGGAACAAAATCATGTTGTGATTTGCGGCTACGGACGAGTTGGCAGAAATTTAGTCAAAATTCTGCAGGGCCGCAACTGTTCAATTGTGGTGATCGATGAGTCAGAAAGGAGAATTCAAGATTGCAGAGTGCTAGGAATTCCCTACATTTACGGGAATGCTGCTAGCTTGCACGTTTTGGAAGCTGCCGGGATCGAACGGGCTGCTTCAATGGCGATCGCCCTTCCAGATCCCATGAGCACTCGCTTGTGTCTGAAGCGGGCTTTAGAATTAGTTCCCGATTTGGATATTGTCGTGCAGGCCAACCAAGATAAAGACATCGAACTGCTTTATCAACTAGGGGCGTGGGAAGTTGTGCAGCCGGAGTTTGAGGCGAGTTTGGAACTGTCGGCCCACTTGCTGGCTGGCATGGGTGTCTCGGCAATGGCGATCGGGCGGGAAGTGCAGCAAATTCGCAGCAGCCGCTATCTGGAATTGCGACCGGCGCGCGAACCTTTGGCGGTTTCGCGGGATTTGAAGGTGGCCGTTCGAGATATGAACAGCGAGTGGTACAACTTGCCGCAGGGCTCTCCGATCGCCGGCATGACTCTGGAAGAAACTAACTTGCGGCAGTTGACAGGGGTCAGCGTAATGGCGATCGTCCGCAAAGATGGCGAGGAAATTGATTATCCCAACGGCAAGACAGCTTTGCAGTCGGGCGATCGAGTTTTTGTCGTGGGAGAACCGGAAGAACTGATCAGTTTTGAATTGCTGGCGAAGGGGGAAGTCGCAGTCCCGCACGGCGACAGTTCTTGCCAGTGGCTGAGGCTGCCAGCAAAAAGCCCTTGGGCTGGCAAAAAATTGTCAGAGGTAGATGTGCTGCCCCAGTACGGGGTGCAGGTGCGGGCGATCCGCCGGGAAGGGAAATTTACTCGCTGGCCGGACGGAACTACCAGCTTGCTAGAGGGCGATCGATTGCTGCTTTGCGGCGGCTTCTACGAGCTCGGCTTGATGCAGCGGACTGCCTCGCCCCCGGTTCTGCAACCAGCCTTAAAGCCGCCTTTTGTCACCGCCCAAGTCAGCGAAAAGCTGTTTAGCGATTAGGCAGTTGGCAGTTGGCAGTTGGCAGTTGGTTGTTGGCAGTTGGCAGTTGGT
>NZ_JBARVX010000041.1:0-9886 GCF_049646505.1 Microcoleus sp. | reverse complement strand
ATGATTTGCAACCGCTTTTGACCGTGATGCAGCAGTTCAAACAAGTCAAGTCTTTGGTTGCGGGAATAGGGGCGGACAGTTCGGGATTGAGGGTAAAAACCATCGCTCAGCTAGACCCTAAATTAATGCAGCAAAATTTGCAATCCCCGTCGAAATTGTTGTCGAGATTTCCCGGCGAAACTATTGCTTTAGTAGGCGGTAAGGGACTGGATAAAATTTGGTCGCAGGCGGCAGAGGCAAAAGATAGCCCGGAAGTCGATCGGGGTATTCAGCAGGTTCGCGATAGTTTTAAGCGGTTGGATTTGGATGCGGATCGCGATGTTTTTGGGTGGATGAATGGGGAATTTGCGATCGGGGCGATCGGTTCGGATCGAGGTATTTTGTCTCAGTTGGGGATGGGGGCGGCGATGATTTTTGAAACTAGCGATCGCCCCGCAGCGGAAGCCACCCTCGAAAAACTCGATGCGATCGCCAAAAGCAATCCCACAGTCAGTGTCGCCTCCAGACAAGTGCAGGGAAAACAAGTCACAGAGTGGCAAATACCGCAGCAAGGTACTTTATTCGGCCACGGTTGGCTGAATGAAAATTCTGTGTTTGTCGCTTTCGGCGGCCCTTTAATTGATGTCATCACGACAGCGCCACCGCAACCGCTAAGCAGCAGTCCGAGTTTTCAGGCGATCGCCACTTCTTTACCGCCAGCCAACCAAGGTTACTTTTACATAGATATGGAAAAAACTATGTCTTGGGCCAACCGTTATTTACTCGCAGTACAGCCCAATTTAGTTTCGCCACCAGTGGCTGATTTGCTCAATTCTCTCCGAGGAGTTAGCGTAGCGACAACTTCGACAGAACCGACAACTGCTCAGCTTGAAATGCTGTTTGCCTTAAAATATCACAATTAGGCGATCGGGAATCGGGAATCGGGAATCGGGAATCGGGAATCGGGAATCGGGAATCGGGAATTGGGAATTGGTAATTGGTAATTGGTAATTGGTAATTGGTAATTTTTCTATCCATTAAATCCGTTACAGAATCCGTTGTCCAACTTATTTCGATCCGTTACATCCCGTACACAACTTCTTCCCTCTTCCTTGTTCCTTCTTCCTTTTTCCCTCTTCCTGATGACTAATGACTAATGACGGCAGGAGGGCGGGCCCGCACCATCCACCGCCCCTACTGACTAATAACTAATAACCAACAACCAATAACCAATAACCAATAACTAATAACCAATAACTAATAACCAATAACCAATAACCAATAACCAATAACCAATAACCAATAACTAATAACTAATAACTTCTCAAAAAAAAGTTGCTGCCTCTCCAGGGAGGGCAGCTACTCAAATAAAGCATTTTAATGTCTCTCAAAACTTCTAGATTAACCTTCAGACATTCCCGACTTATTCGGCAATTGCAAGTCATCGGGATCTACATAATGACAAACTGCTTTGTCCACACAAATCAATGCCCAGCCGGATTTATCGATGCTCATCAACTTGTAAGAAGCTGGCTGAATAAAGAAACCTTTGTGGTTGCGGGTGGCAGGTTTGATGTTAACGTGGCTGTCATTGCTCATGTCGTTACAACTCCTAGTATTTATTGTAGTCAAGTCTCAAAACCGCTGAACCGGTTTGTCGATCGTCTAAGTTTTAAAATACTAACACTGCATTTCTGAACTTTCCATAAAGTTATTTATTGATTTATTACGAAATCGTAATAAATTTCCCGCCCTATTTCCTCGATCCCCGCTCAAAAATCGGCTTTTCTAGGCAGTTACGGCTCTAAAAGCCACTGCTTGACACGGGTGAGACTCTTCCAGTCGGGTTTTCTGCTCAATCCTTCTTCAAAATTTTTTTTCACTTCGTCCAGCAACTCTTCGGAAGCCATCAGCAGTTGCTGAGCGACTTCTACGTGGGGGCGCACTCCTTTTTCTTTGAGGTCGAGGATCGCGACTGCCAGGTTGATGCGAGCTTGCGGGTCGTGAGGGTTCAATTTAACGGCTGTTTTGGCTGCCTTTTGAGCAGATGTGGGTTTATTTTCCAAGAGGTACAGCCACGAGAGGCTAGCCCAGGCATTGCCATTTTTGGGAGCTTTTTCGCACACTTCTTTGAACAGGGGGATCAGATTGGCAGGGGCTTCGCCAGCTTGGTAGCGATCGAAACCTTCTTTAAACAATTCTTCTGGAGTCATGCGATTTGAGATTGAGAATATGAGATTGGGAATGTTGGATAAAACAGGGCATGGCACAATTAATAACTTTCGGTGCCACGCCCTATTTTAAGTTTAGGTAGAAAAAGAACTGCCGCAGCCGCAAGTCTGAGCAGCGTTGGGGTTGGTAAACTTAAAGCCGCCCCCGATCATGGCATCGCTGAAGTCGAGCACCAAGCCGTAGAGATAAAGAATGCTTTTGCGATCGCAAACTACCTGAAAACCCTCGTAGTCGAACACATCATCGTCGGCTTTCACAGTGCTCGGATCTGCGAAGTCCATCACGTAAGACATACCAGAACAGCCGCCCTGGCGCACCCCTACCCGCAAGCAGAGGTCTGTACCTTGTTTTTCTCGAAGAGCTAAAACTTGACGGACAGCAGAGTCCGTCATTTGAATGCCCCGCTTTTGTGAAATGGCTTGAGTCATAATTTGCCGAACTCCTGAGACTGTGCAACGCTAAGAGTTTAATCTTATCCCTCCATTGTACAAGGAATCTGTCAGTAGTCGGTTGGCAGTTGGCTGTTGGCAGTTGGCTGTTGGCTGTTGGCTGTTGGCAGTTGGCTGTTGGCAGTTGGCTGTTGGCAGTTGGCTGTTGGCTGTTGGCAGTTGGCTGTTGGCTGTTGGCAGTTGGCAGTTGGCAGTTGGCTGTTGGCTGTTGGCTGTTGGCAGTTGGCTGTTGGCTGTTGGCAGTTGACGGTTGACGGTTGACGGTTGACAGGAAAGCTATTGACTGATGACTAATGACTAATGACTACTGACTAATGACTAATGACTACTGACTACTGCTTTCCTGTCAACAGCTTGATGTCCTCTCCCCCCATAGGGTTTATGATTGAGAAGCAGCGGTTGACCGGCTACCGGCACCGCAACAATGCTTCACCCAACGGGCTTACTCTATGGCAGCGCTGAATCGCTCTACTCTTCGTCGGTTACAAAACTTACCTCAAATTCCCAGCGTGTGGGAGGGCGACCGCCGACCCTTATCTAATGCTGACTCGCACATGATGCTAGAGGACGACAACGATCCGGAAGCTGGTGGCGAGTGCATTCTCTGGGTGGACGGCTCTGAAGGCGTCGTGAGGGCTATGGACGTGGTAGGGCCAGATGCCGGCCCGGAGGCGATCGTCCGGGCTCTGCTGCGGGCAATCGAACATCCCCAAAGTCCGGCTCCCGCAGTCCGCCCCCAAAAAATAGTAGTCAAAAATCGAGAAATTCAATTTTACCTGCGGGGCGTACTTCAAGATTTAGACATTTCGATTGACTACGTACCGGAATTGCCCCTAATTGACGAAATATTTCGGGGCATGGAAGAAGTGGCGATCAACAGACCTCCTGAGTTACCCCCTCAGTACGCCGAAGTTCTCATGGAAAAAGCAGCTCAAATTTGGCACGATGCTCCGTGGCGGACTTTGAGGGAACACCAAATTATATCTATTGAAATCAATCAGTGGGATGTTGCCAGCCTCTACGTGTCTGTATTGGGACAAGGCAGAATGGATTACGGAGTTTTGCTGTACCGTTCTCTAGAATCCTTGAAGCGGTTTCGAGAGCGAGTCGTCAACGATGAATCTTTTGAAGATTTAGAACAGGCTTTTTTAGGACAGGACTGTTTGTTTCTCACCTTTGAAAGTGCTGGCGATTTTGATGAAGATGACGAAGACGACGAAATTGATTTAGCCGATTTGCCTCCATCGGAAATTGAACCGAATTTTGGCAATTTGCATCCTTTAGAAGGATTGCGATCGATTCTTTACGAAGAAGAAGCTCTCACGATGTTAGTTGCTCTCGAAGCCTTTCACCGCTTTTTCCGCAACGGCCGCCGGAAATTGGGAGCAGATACATTTCCCACTCTCAGCAGTCGCTACCGCATCCCCGTTCCGCAGTCTGACGGAGAAATTCAGCAGGTATCCGTTAAAGTTTCGACAATGCCTGATGTGTCCGTCGAATTGTTAGATATGCTCGACGGTGACGGCGATGGCGATGATGATGAATTTGAAATGCCGCTGTTGCGGGACGATTTGGTGCCGCCAAATTCATTTTTGAGTCTCGGCGCGGTACCTTGGCAAACAGTAGAGTTTCTGCGCGCAAGTGTCCAATTTCACCAAAGTGCAGAAATTGATATTAATACTGCCGGAGACGGTTTGCCTGTGGTGATGATCCAGACTTCGCATCCGAAGGCGAAAACTATGATTCAGGATTTGAAAGAAGCTGGAGGGGTGAAGGCAATTTGCTTTAATCCCGGCGAAGATCCTTTTCAAGAGGAGCAGTACGATTTAGGTATTTTGCAAGCTCAAAATGGAGATTTATATTTGTTTGGCGAGTTTAATGAAAACGATCCGGTGCATCAGGAAGCTCGTCAAAAGTGGGAGCGCCGCTGTCAATTAACGAACGGTTGGTGCGGTTTGGTGATTGCTAAAGGGTTGATGGGTGCTTCTCGCGGTCAGCCTCAGTTTAAGGATATGATCGCTTTGTTTGAGGTGCGCTGGGTGTCTGCTAAAGATTTGGGAATTGGGCCGCTCGAGTTGATGCCGATGTTTTAAAGTTAGTTGTTAGTTGTTAGTTATTTGTTATTTGTTATTTGTTACTCGTGTGATGCTGCTAATAACCAATAACTAACAACCAATAATATTATTCACCAGTCAACAGTTAGCAGTCATTTTTTTAAAATTTGAATGAGCAAGGAGAATGATTGTGTCAAATTCTACTCAAAAGCGAGAAGTGTTAGTCGCCCTTGATGCTGAATTCGCGGATAAAATAGACCAGTTGACTGACAATTGGACGGAGGCGATCGAGCAGGCTCTCCGTCTCTGGTACGCTAAGCAAATCGAAGATAAGTTGCGGAAGTTTTATCTCAACCGCAGCCAAGAAGATATTGAGGATGAAAAAGAGTGGTTTAATTTGGTAGAGGAACAGATAGAAGAAACATGGAGCAGCGATGGACTCTAACTCAACAGCGAACACTTATCCCCGCCAAGGTGAGATTTACCTTTCTTTCTTCTTTGCGTCAGTTAGGAGATACAAAAAAAAGACCTGTAGTTGTGGTTTCTCCCGATATCCGCAACGAGTTTACCGATTCAGTCATTGTTGTTCCTTTCACAAGTAATCTTGCAGGATTAGAAAATCCTACTCGTGTCTTGATTCCGGCGGGTGAGGGAGGATTGCAAGCTGATTCTCTAGCTGTATGCGAAAACGTTTCTGCTTTGCGACAGACATTCCTAGAACAAGGCCCTTACGGTCAAATTAGTGCTGTGTGTTTGGCAAGAATTCAGAGGGCGGTACAAGTGTCGATCGGCATTTACGAACTTTAATAATATTTCGGATATTCTAAAATTTGTTACAATCTGTAAAAATACTGGATAAGGAATTGTAAAATGCGGGTTGCGATCGCAGGTGCGGGACTGGCTGGAATGACCACAGCAGTAGATTTAGTGGATGCTGGCCACGAAGTAGAAATTTTTGAATCGCGCCCCTTTGTCGGGGGCAAAGTCGGCAGTTGGGTAGATCCCGACGGCAATCACGTGGAAATGGGTTTGCACGTCTTCTTCGGCTGCTATTATAACTTATTTGCTCTGATGAAAAAAGTAGGAGCTTTTGACGATTTGCTCGTCAAAGAACACGCGCACACTTTTATCAATCGAGGCGGTGAAACAGGTTGTTTAGATTTTCGCTTTCCGGTGGGTGCTCCGTTTCACGGTTTAAAGGCATTTTTCACTACATCCCAACTATCGGTACAGGACAAAATTCAAAATGCGATCGCCCTGGGAACTAGCCCCATCGTCCGAGGTTTGATCGACTTTGACGGAGCAATGAAAACTATCCGCGATTTGGATAAAATTAGCTTTGCTGACTGGTTTCGCGGTCAAGGCGGCAACCAAAACTCCCTCAAAAGAATGTGGAATCCGATCGCCTACGCACTAGGTTTTATCGACACCGAAAATATTTCTGCCCGGTGTATGTTGACAATCTTCCAATTGTTTGCATCAAAAACTGAAGCCTCCGTCATGCGGATGCTGGCCGGTTCTCCCAGCGAATATTTGCACAAACCAATTGTGGAATATTTGGAAAGCAAAGGAACCAAAATTCATACCAGGCGCAGAGTCCGAGAAATTCAGTTTCAAGAAGCAGCAGAAACGCGCGTCACAGGCCTGGTAGTAGCGAACGGCGAAACAGAAGAAAATATCACCGCCGATGCCTACGTTTTCGCCTTAGACGTGCCGGGGATTCAAAAAATACTGCCGCCAGCTTGGCGCAAATGGTCGGAATTTGACAACATTTACAAATTGGATGCGGTGCCGGTTGCTACAGTACAATTGCGGTTCGACGGTTGGGTAACGGAACTGGAAGATGAAGCGCAGCGCAAACAGTTGAGCCGCGCTGTAGGAATTGATAATTTGCTATATTCAGCAGATGCAGATTTTTCTTGTTTTGCAGATTTGGCGCTGACAAGTCCCAAGGATTACTATAAAGAAGGACAAGGTTCTCTGTTGCAATTGGTGCTGACACCGGGCGATCCGTTTATCAAACAAAGCAATGAGGCGATCGCCCAACACGTACTCAAGCAAGTTCAGGATTTATTTCCCTCAGCACGGGAATTAAACATGACTTGGTACAGCGTGGTTAAATTGGCTCAATCTTTGTATCGCGAAGCACCGGGAATGGATGTTTACCGCCCAGCTCAAAAAACTCCTGTGGCTAATTTCTTTTTAGCAGGAAGTTACACTCAGCAAGACTACATTGATAGCATGGAAGGTGCAACACTTTCCGGGCATCAAGCCGCTAAGGTAATTCTCGAAGTTTACGGTCATTAGTCAGCAGTCATTAGTCATTAGTCATCAGTCATTAGTCAGCAGTCTCTCGTTCCCAGGCTGTGCCTGGGAATGCCTATCAGGAGGCTCTGCCTCCAGTATTTTGACAGGAAATGCGAGGCAGAGCCTCTAGAAATGCGTTACCAGGCAGAGCCTAGTAACGAGAACGAGAAATCTAAAATCTAAAATCTAAAATCCCATGACAGATTCTCTCGTTTCTCTCGTTCCCAGGCTGTGCCTGGGAATGCCTATCAGGAGGCTCTGCCTCCAGTATTTTGACAGGAAATGCGAGGCAGAGCCTCTAGAAATGCGTTACCAGGCAGAGCCTAGTAACGAGAAATCTAAAATCTAAAATCTAAAATCTAAAATCCCATGACAGATTGGTTAGAGCACAGCGTACAAGTAGAAGTGGCAATTCCTATCGAATTAGCGTGGGAACTTTGGTCGGATTTAGAGCAAATGCCGCGCTGGATGAAGTGGATAGACTCTGTTCGCGTCCTCGAAGAAAATCCAGAATTGTCTCGCTGGAAACTCGCAACTGGCGGGTTAGAATTTACCTGGCTTTCTCGAATTCTAAAATTAGTGCCGAATCAGATCATTCAGTGGGAATCGGTAGACGGTTTGCCCAATCGCGGTGCGGTGCGGTTTTACGATCGCAAAAACAGCAGCATTGTCAAGCTGACAGTGGCTTACGGAATTCCCGGCTGGCTGGGAAAATTGATGGATAACCTATTTCTCGGCCGCGTGGTTGAATCAACAATTCAGGCTGACTTGGAAAGGTTTAAAGAGTATGCTCTGAAAGTGAAAGCGACATCTTGAATTCTCAGGACTGAAGTGATGACTGCGAACCAGTTTGTAGTAAGGACTTCAGTCCTTTAATTTCTAATTTAGGACTTATGCGCCCGAACAAAGAAACCGGGTTTTTGAACCGAGATTGAAAGTTGTAAGCAAATATTTTGGTTAAAAACCCGGTTTCTAGTCGCCCGTGCGTCCAAGACTATATTTGCAGGGCGAGAGTCGATCGCCCTTTTGCCTCAGTATCATAGAGATGTGCTGCTGATTGCTTCTCGGTTCAGTTATGAGTTATTGCCTAAACCCCGCCTGTCAAAACCCGCAAAATGCCGATCGCACCCAATATTGCCTGAGTTGCGGCTCAAAACTGCTGCTGAGACAGCGTTACCGCGCCATCAAACCCCTAGGGCGCGGCGGATTCGGTCGCACTTTTTTAGCAGTAGACGAAGACAAACCCTCGAAACCGCGCTGTGCAATCAAACAGTTTTTCCCCTTATCCCAAGGAACCAGCAGCGCCCAGAAAGCAGCAGAATTATTCAACCGAGAAGCGGTGCGGCTGGACGAGTTGGGGAAACACCCGCAAATTCCCGAACTGCTGGCGCACTTTCAGCAGGAACGCTATCAGTATTTGGTGCAGGAATTTATAGAAGGTGAGAATTTACAGCAAGAATTAGCGCGGACTGGGCCGTTCAGCGAAAGTCAAATTCTCAGTTTGCTGAAGGATTTATTGCCAGTATTGCAGTTCGTGCACGATCGCAGTGTAATTCACCGAGATATTAAACCGCCCAATATTATCCGCCGCCGCATTTCTCAAACTCCCATTGCTTATACTTACCCAACACTAACCGGGGAATTGGTTTTAGTTGATTTTGGCGCGGCAAAAGTTGTGGAGGGTTTGAAAGAAACAGGTACAGTCATCGGTTCGCCGGAATTTGTCGCGCCGGAACAAATTCGAGGTCAAGCGGTTTATGCCAGCGATTTGTACAGTTTGGGAGTAACTTGCATTTATTTGCTGACTCAAATATCTCCTTTTGATTTGTTTGATATCAATCAGGATGCTTGGGTTTGGCGAGACTTTTTGAAGGTTCAAATCGATCCGAAATTAAGCCGCATCCTCGACAAAACGATCGAACCGAGTCTCAGTCGCCGCTACAAATCTGTAGCTGAGGTATTGAAAGATTTGCAGCCGCAGCAGTCAGCGGGGACACGCACGGGGACACCGCCCGCAGCAGCGCCTAAAATTTCCGTGCCGCAGAGGACGGCTGCGGTGCAGAATCCAGTGCCGCCAACGGTTGCAGGCACTACCATACCTGTGCCGCCGATGCAGCGGGTTGTTCCCGCACGCGCGCCTACTTGGAGGTGCGTTCATACTCTGGTAGGGCATTCCAATGCTGTCACTTCGGTAGCTTTCAGTCCCGATGGGGCGACTTTAGCTAGCGGGAGCGAGGACAAGACGATCGAGATTTGGAAGTTGGACGCGGGTAAGCGGTGGTACACTCTGACGGGTCATTCTGAGTGGGTGACTTGTGTGGCGTTTAGTCCTGACGGCCAGATTTTGGCTAGCGGCGGCCGGGACAAAATGATTCATATTTGGGATTTGAATAAGGGTAAGTGGTGGTACGCTTTGACTGGTCATTCTGACAGGGTTTCTGCTGTGGCGTTCAGTCGGGACGGTCAGGTTTTGGCTAGTGGGAGTCGGGACAAAACTGTGCAGTTGTGGAATTTGAATAAGGGAAGGCCGATGTCGGCTTTAAGCGGTCACGCTGGCGGGGTGGAGGCGGTGGCTTTTAGTCCTGGCGGGGAGTTTTTGGCGAGTGGGAGTCGGGACAAGACTGTGCAGTTGTGGGATTGGCAAAGCGGTCGATCGATCTGTACTCTCGCCGAGCACGGAGATTGGGTGCGGGCGATCGTTTTTGCTGCGACTCCCACCAGCTCCTTTGCCGGTCAGACCCCCCCCAGCCCCCCCTTGGTAAGGGGGGGAGTTGGAGAAGGATCTATCCCCCCCAGCCCCCCCTTGGTAAGGGGGGGAGTTGCAGAAGGATCTATCCCCCCCAGCCCCCCCTTGGTAAGGGGGGG
>NZ_JBARVX010000040.1:0-2377 GCF_049646505.1 Microcoleus sp. | reverse complement strand
CGGTAATCTCCCGGTCTAATGCGATAGTAGTCTCCATCGCCTTTGAGTTTTTTAAGATTGCTAACTTCATTTAATTTTTCTGCATTCTCAACATCTTCTATCGCTTCCTGAATTCTTTCAAACAAGTCGGCATCAAGAATCTTCAGTAAATCCTTTTCAAAGCTTTTTCTAAACTCAACAATCATGGTTGTCCCTTCAAAATTTTGAAGATTTGGTCGCGGCTGACTGTTTCAGTATTTTCGCCTTCTTTGATAGCATTTTCCATGCCTATATCTTCTAGGGCTTCAGTTAAAATTTCCGAAAATACTTCTTTTTGTTCTTTTAATAACTCAAAAATAGCTGCCTTGAGCAATTCTTTCAGCTTGGTTTCGTCTAGAGTAATTTCAGACATAACTTTTTTTTGTGCTATTTTTTTTAAGGTCTTAATTATATCACAAAACCGGGTAAATCTAGCCAATTTCAGTTCGCGGGTGGCCAGAAACCGGGTTTTTTCGAGAATACTTCGCCACACGTCCCAGAAACTGCGAAAAACCCGGTTTCTTTGGTTAGTGTGAAGCAACAAGAGCTTGTTTGACGGGTTCTGAGAGTTCAATTGGCATAAAATAACGACTTGGGTATAAGTAATCTTCTCCCGATTCATCAATGACGCGAATCATTTGATGGGCGTTGGCTTGAGTGTCTGGCAAAACCTGATAAATTTTGCGGACTTCTAAAGAAGCTGAATAGTCTTGGTTATTGATGCAAACCACAAATTCCATAACTTTTACTCCAAAATATATTTGAGCTTAATCTCTTTTTTGCCGATTCCATGCGCTTCGTACCAGTGAATTTCGGCCTCGCATATTGTCCCATCTTCAAGTTGAATGGTAGTGAGTCCTTTCAGCTTGCGCCAGCGTCCAGAACCGTAAGCTTTTTGTAGTCGTTTCAGTTCTCGAATTGAGTTACCAATGGCAATGGTTTCAGTGTCGCGAATTCCTCCTAAAATCTCAAAGTTCAATCGAGTTTTACTCCTAATAGTTTAAATCTTTGCGCTATAACAAGGGGCTTTTTTGATTAATTTATTTTACCTGAAAAATCTTTATACGTTGAAATTTTCGTCCCCTCAAAATTGACCAAAGTCAATAAATCCGCATCTCCTGTAATCAAAAAATCAGCTTGACTATCCTTCGCTAAAGCCAATAAATAATTATCCTTAGCGTCTCTACAAATAGAAACCTCCGAGGTTACTTCTATCCATAAACCAATAATTCTCAACAATTCAAGCAATTCTTGAACTTTCGTGACCGGAAAATATTTTTGGAGTTTTGGTCTTTGAGTTACTAAATTGATTTCTTCGATAATTTGTTCGCACAAGACAACTTGGATAACTCCCTCCACTATTAACTGTTTGAGATTAGCTAATTCTTTGCCAATCAAGAAGCTAATCCAGAGATTAGTGTCTATAATTACTTTAATGGTTTGTTTTTCGGGCATGAATTTCGCTTCGGACTGCTTCTACTTCTTGGGCGATAGTTTCTAAAGAAAGTTCCTCGGTTCTCAATGACTCCAAAAGAACTGTTAATTTACTGTTTAATACTTCTTTTTCAAGCTCTTGACTTAACTGCAATTTTTCTGGATAGGGCAGTTGTTTGACTAGGGCTACAATTTGTTCAAAGTTTAGGGAAAGTTGATAGTTAGCTAGAGTCATTGTTCGTTATGTTTAGGGCTTGTCGATATTTTATCTCAAATCACGGGTGGCCAGAAACCGGGTTTTTTCAATAATACTTCGCTGCGCCTCGTAGAAGTAGCCAAAAACCCGGTTTCTTTAAGACTCAAAATGAACTCTTTTGAGCCAGTTTACGACAGTTTGAAGTAAATCGGGGTCATGGGGCGAGAAGGTTTGCAGGGGTGGGTGAGGCGTGTCGGTGATGAGACAGATTGTACCGTCAAAGCGGGTAAGGGCATCGAGGAAAGTAGGGCTAAAAGCTTGGGCGGCGGCGGATGTGGGGTCTTGGTAGAAGATGAGGATGGGGTGTTTGTCGCTGTCGCGGCGGAGTTGATTCCAGTAGGATTTGAGTTGGGGGAGGGTTTCGGGTTCGCCGTTGGGGCGTTGGGGACAGTTTTGGTCGAGGAATTGTTCGTAGATTTCGAGGGCGGGGTTATCGGAGTCGATGAATTTGCTGGTGTCGATGCAAATTAGCTGTACGGATTCGATTAATTGTGTGTCTGCAAGTCTGGTATCAAGGATGTTGGGTAAATCTGCTAAATTGAGGCTTTGGGTGAAGGGGGTAGAACCGACTCCTGTTGTTTCTGGGACTTCTGGATGGGGTGTGGTGAGTTGATGGTGCCATGCTTGATAGAAAGTTGGGTAAGGCAGATTTTGGGCGCAGTTCCAGAT
>NZ_JBARVX010000039.1:0-2887 GCF_049646505.1 Microcoleus sp. | reverse complement strand
GTCTAAAACTATCCAAGGTGGCAATATTGCTTTCATGTTTTTGTCAGTTGTTATATTAAGTTGCGGGGGCAAAATCACCCGGCGGTTGAAACCGCGTCTACACAAACGAAGTCCGCGCAACGCGAGACTAAGAGATGCAAGGATTTGGGATGATATCTATTAGGAAGAATAGTCGATCGGGCAATTTTCGGCAAGTTGCAGAATGATGATGGTGTGAGTGCGATTTTGGGCGATCGCACTACATAATGGGCTATTCTGTTGCTGACATTGGGTTTTGGTGGTTTAATGGAGTAGATGGGCGATCGCGAGCATAAACCATGATACAGCCAGCCATTTTAGAAAAATTAGCAGAACTCCCTGAGTCACTTCAGACAGAAGTGCTTCATTATATTGAGTTTTTGATTGAAAAGCAGGCTAAAAACTCAACTCAAGAAAAGCCAACCACGCGAGGCGGACTTGGAATTTGGAAAGATAAAATCTGGATGTCTGATGATTTTGATGAACCTCTCGAAGAAAAGTAATCACCGTCTATAATAGTGAAATATTGTGATGGCGAGCTCAAGCGAATAAATCGCGATCGCTTTGATAGAGTATACTTGTGGTGGCTATCCTATTGACAACGTTGAGTCTTAGTGATTTGATAGAAGCAATCTCAACTCTCATAAAAAATCAGGCTCTTGAAGCCATTTCCTATGTCTCAGGTCTTTGACCGTTTACAAATCAGTGGCTATCGTGCTCTTAAATCAGTAAATCTGTCTCAACTGGGACAGGTAAATATTTTTGTGGGCGATAACAATGCAGGAAAAACTAGCATTCTCGAAGCTATTTCCATTCTATGCAATCCACTCGATCCCTTTCAGTGGCTTGAGGTTTCACAACGTAGATTGTATCTCGGTCGATCGCAATTAATGAGACTTCGACCAAACATTGAGGCATTAAAATGGATTTTTAATCAAAAAATAGGTGCTTCTAACGACGAACTTTATCAAACAGAATTTCAGATAGAAGCAAATGGGACTGCACCTATACATGAATTGAGGGCAAAGCTTGGAGAAATTTATGGTAGTGGAGTCGAAAAAAACAATCAAAAAAACTTTGAAGAAGATACATCTCCTCCTGAGCTTGAATCAGTTAGAGTAGGTTTAGAATTAGAAATAGCAGTCAATCTAGCTTCAGCACAACTTGATTTATTTTCGTCTGAAACAGAAACTGAAATATTTCAGTTTTGGGAAAACGAGCGATTTGTTCAGCGCCGACGTAATAAACCAATGGTTAAAAATGCAACTATATTTCCTTCCTATTCTTCATCTGAACCTATTCTAGAGCGACTGTCACAAATCATTTTACAAAAAGAAAATGGTAAAAATGAAGTATTAGAATTAATTCGTTCTTTTGACGATAATATTCTTGACATTCAAATACTTTCCACACCAACCGCTACAGCCACTCTTTACATAAAACATAAAAAACTTGGCCTAGCTCCTCTATATGTATTTGGCGATGGATTTAAGCGAGCTTTAGTTATTGCTCTCACTTTGTTGACTACAGCTAATGGTGTACTGCTAGTTGATGAAATTGAGACATCTATCCATGTTTCAGCTCTTGGTAGTGTATTTTCTTGGCTGATTGAAACCTGTCGTCGCCGAGAAATACAGCTTTTTGTGACAACCCACAGTCTCGAAGCTATCGATGCAATGCTACAGCCTGAAATTGCTACAGATAATGTTGTAGCTTTTCGACTAAACAATAATGGACAAGCACCTCAGAGATTTTCTGGTAATTTGTTACATAGATTGCGTGCAGAGCGTGGACTGGATGTGAGGTGATTATGGTTAGGTATTGTTACATCGTTGCAGAGGGCCCTCAAGATATTGAATTTTTGATTTGCTTTCTCAAATCTTACGGTTTAAAGCGAGTTACTTTTTTATCTAAGCTTGATTCATTTTGGGAACCTCTTGTACCTAAAACATTTCCGATAAATGATGATTTGATGAAGCGTGTGCCTGTTCCAGTATTTTTACAAAATAGTGAGCTATCCGTTGCTTTACATAGTGCTATTGGAATCACACGGTTATCAAATACTATCGAGGAAAGTCTTGCTATAATTCCAGTTTCAGAAATTTTTGGTCTTGGTATTTTTTTAGATGCTGATGATATCGAAACACCTCAAGAAAGATTCGACAAACTCAAAGCTGAGTTGTTTCCACTGGGTTTGTCTTTACCTTCGACACTGGGGGAAGTGATGAAAGTGAAGGGTTCTCCTAACTGTGGAATTTTTATCGCTCCCAATAACAATGACTCAGGAACTTTAGAAGATATTTTGCTGCAATGTGCAAATTTAAATTATCCAAATCTACTATATTTGTCTACCAACTATGTTTCTAGCATTGATACTAATCAATTAACCAGCAATGACTTGAAGGACTTAAATAAACCAGCAGGTAAAAATAAGGCATTAATTTCAGTCATCAGTAGCATACTAAGACCGGGCAAGACTCTGCAAGTTTCAATACAGGATAATCGATGGATAGATGAGAAAACAATGGCATTGGATAGCCTGAAGCTTGTCAAAAAGTTTCTTGATGAAGTTATTTTGCCCTAAGCCCCAAAAAACTAAAGCCCTTTTCCGTTGTTGCGGGAAAAGAGCTTTAATTTATTATTAACCTGGCACCGAGCTATTTTACCGGGCAGTGACCCGCCGAGTATCTTCGCCATAGCAACGTTTAACAACCGAGTTCGGGATGGATCGGAGTGGTTCCATTACATCATAAGCACCAGGAAAGCTTTGAAAACTTTAAATCCTGTGTCTGCGTTAAGCTTGATGCGCTGCATCTCTTTCGCTCGACTTAATTACATTACCAAACTCTCCCCAGTTTGTCAACCCCTT
>NZ_JBARVX010000038.1:0-9710 GCF_049646505.1 Microcoleus sp. | reverse complement strand
CCCGATCCCCCCTAAAGAGGGCGGGCGGGCACGGGGCACCGCCCCTACAAGGGGGGGGGACAAGATTCTTCTCAAAGTCAACCCCTACTCCCCTTATTAAGGGGGATTTAGGGGGATCGAGATATGTGCAACGACCCATTAAATTAATATAAGAGGCTATATCTTAGCAATTAAGGCTGATGTTCATTCAACCAATTGGTTAAATCCGAGGCTTCTGAAAAATCCAGCAGCGCCTCTCCTAAATCCTCTAATTCTTCTACGGATAAAGTCTGAATTTGCTCGCGGGTTTCAGGTGCGATCGGACCAATCCGTCGAATCAACAGGCGAGTGAGCAACGACAGCGCCTCATCTTTCCTTCCTTCAAGGAGGCCTAGTTGTCTTCCTTCAAGGAGGCCATCTTCGCGAATTTCTTGGTAAATCACAGAACCGCGCATAGTTTCTTTCCTAAATAATTGTCTGATTAAGTCTTTTTCAAATCTCAAACCTGCGAGCACTTGGGTACAAGCGAGTAAATCCGCTTGTTGGGTAGGTTCTTCTATTGTAGCAATCTGAGTAGCGATTTGCTCTAACAAAGTTCGCGGCGAGTTGGTTTGAGAGAGTGTCGCCAATGGGAGTAAGCCGGGGACGGACAGCAGTAAAGCGGGGTCTTGTTCCCACAGGCGGATAACTCGATAGCCGTGTCGGGTGTTCGCGTCTGTGTACTCGGATACAAAAACTTGTTCTGATGCTGTTTGCTGCAAAAAGATTACTACTTGATTGATGTCACAGGAGTATTGCCGTTTGAGCCTGACGTAGTAGTCTAGCATCCTGAAGGCGATCGGCGGGTCGGAGTAGGGTCTGGTTTCAAATTCTAGATGTAGGATTTGGCGATCGGTTTGCAGGAAAACGAGAGAATCGGCTCGGATGGGTTCTTGAATTAGTTCGGTTTTGAGCACCTGAACAGTGGTGGGTTCGTCTATTGGTAGTAGCCAATGAACGAAGGCGGCGGGGAATTTTTCGGCTAGATATTTGCAGGTGTTGTCGTAGGCCAAGGAAGTTGGGTTGTGAGGGGTGATTTAGAAGAGTTTAACCCTAGGGGCATCTACCTGAGAAGAGATTTTTGGGGAATTTGGGGAAAGTCCTTAGTTTTTATCACTTTTTATCACTGACAAAGCTGAACTTGACTCCTTAAAATACTCAAATGCCAGCAGATGGCTCGCGTTTATGTTTACAAATTACCCTAATAGAGGAGTTGACAAAAGTGAGTTTACCATACAACCTTGTCGAGGCAATTCGGAAGATTATGGCTACTTTAGCTTTGGCTCAGGGAATCTTATCGCCATCACAGGTTTCTGATATTCCCAACTCGACAATAATAGCTCAATTTGAAGAGCAAATCGGAATAGCAGACCAGGAAGAAAGAGAGAAAGTAGAAAGGGAACTAAAAAAAGTAAAATCAAATCAATCGACCATGCTAGAGATAGCAAAAGAAACAGGCTATGGTAGCGGTAATTATGGCGGATAAATCAATTTTGATTGATTTTTACAAGTAGACATAACAATCAGGGGATTTAGTTGCAATTCCCCTGATTACCTAATCAAGGAAACTATCAATGTGGATTTTTATTTTAATTGTGCTGGCTGTAGTTATTTACTTCGTGTTGTCACAAGCATCAAACAGTAATCAAGCTAGCAAGGCATCAAGTAGAACTCAAGCTAGTAAAGCATCAAGCCAGAATTACACTAATCAAGTAGATTATTCAAATCTTGAAGTAATATCACTTGACAGCAGCGTGTCTGCTCATTATAACTACACACACCTTCGTGACCTACTAGCAGAGGGCAAATGGAAAGAAGCTAACAAAGAAACAGGACGGCTGATGCTCGCCGTAGGATATCTAACAGCAGAGAAAAAAGTCCGGGATGGAGAATGGACGCACGCTGACCCGAGGGAGGACTGTTTAGATTTCAGAAATTTATGGTACTTCCCTTGTAAAGACCTTTGTACTATAGATAGACTTTGGCTTAAATATAGCAATGGTCGCTTTGGATTTAGTGTACAAAAGCGAATTATATCGGAACTAGGAGAGGATACAATATCGTTTATATGTAGCTCGAACACCTCCTATCAGGAAGGTCTGAAAAAACGGGAATTAAGAGGGAGCTTCGAGAGACGGATAGGATGGTACACTCCTGACAGTGAGGACAGTGCTGGTAGAAGGACTTCTAATTTAAAAACCTATAACGATCTTACTTTTTCAATGCAGGCTCCACATGGACATCTTCCCACGGCGAATTATTGGCAGGAAGGAGCTAGGGGCAGGAACGATGTTGGGTCATTTGAAACTCAACCGCTGAAGGATTGTTACGACTTAGTACATCTCTTGGATAGGCTTTCAAGTTGCGGTATTGCTCTGTAGTTAAAATCCTTGTCACATAAACTTGTTTACACACTTGTATAGAATATGAGATGGAGTGACGATCGCCCCTTCACTCATAAAAGCGATCGCACCTCATCACCCTCACCTTTCTACAACCTTCTCCCATCGCCTGCTTTGACAGTTTTTGAAGCGCGATCGCCCTTAACAAATAAGAAAAAGCGCGATCGCTCAATCGCTCGCTAAACCCGACAGTGTTAAGGAATGAAAAGCCGACCTACTCCTATATAATTCTCGATGTAAAGTACAATCTCAATCAAGCGATCGACACATTGCTCCCGGTAGTCACGCTCAGCGACTCGCTCGATGTTTCCGAGAGTAACAACAGGTAGCGAAGTTGGTGAACTTTCTTCACGAATAACTTGCTCTAACGAGTCTGTACCCTTCATACTGCGATTTGCTGTCAGCAGAATCATCTGGTTGTCTTGAGCAAATCGCCAAACAATTCGATCGCTACTATTAATTGGTAACTGAACTTCTTCAAAAATCACGAAGCGAATCGATAGTAAATCAACCCAACCTCCGGCAGTTATGCTGCCAAAAAGCATGAGAGCTTGCCCCTCAATATTATGGTCAATTATAAAAATCATCAGCTTGATACAGCAAGTCTGGCTTTTCTTGCCTGAAGTTTTGCCCAAGCTGCCTGTCGATCGGGCTTTGGCGGCATTCCTGCAATCTGAGCGAGTCGATCGCGATTGCGATCTTCCCAATACTGCCGGATTTCTTCTGCCTGTTGCAAAACTATTTGATACTCTGATTCTACTTCAGTACGATTTGTTTCAATATAGGACATCGCTGCGTTGAATTGTTCGTCGGTTATGTAAAACTGATTGCGGATTAGCTTGGGTGGATAGCCAGCACAAATGTAGTCCATCAGTTGATAAAGCGTAATCCGCGTACCTGCGATCGTGAGTCCGCGCTCGGTGCGAATGATGGCTGATTGTCCGCTCGATACCGAAGTCATAGTTGTAACCTTTAAGCGATTATTTTCATTTTACCTTACTGTATCGACTCATAAATTCTCGCCCTCCAATGCAAATCCCTTCCACTCCATCATACTTTCAAGGATTCTCGCTGCTGCTCACTAGAAGCCACGACCTAAGCAGTATAAGGTCTAACATCAGGCGGTTGAAGCCCCAAAACAATTGATTTAGCCGGAATTCCCGCTGCAACTAACTCCTCACCAATCAGGCGATCGGTATTATTTGCTTGAATCCACACCTGAGAGTCAATAATATCAATATGAATCACGCAATGGTGGATGCGCTGCTCGTTAAACCAACCTATATTTATTAACATATAGCGGTCATTTTCTACATCAAAAATTGTTTCGCTTTGTATCCCGCTGTCACCAACGGGAATCTCAGCGTATTCAGTCAGGAGCTGCTTAACAAGTTGGCGATAATTATTTAAGCTGTCCATTGTACTATTTCCTCGGTTTTTGGGTTAAAGACAACAAGATTTAGGCGGTTATTATCTAGCAATATCTGACCAAATCTTTCTCCTTAAAAAAGCTCCGTAAAAGCATTTACTGGAATTGCAATATACAGTTTTCTTTCTGATTCAGTCCGTTTTAAGATGTCATAGTAAAGAGTGTATTGACCCAAAGCTTGCTCTAAATCTGCAATTCTAGACTCTCTGATAAAACTTTTAACTTCAACGGCTATCTTGCGATCGTTGTTCTCCGCAGCTAATAGCTGTTCGACACCCAGATCGATCGATAGGTTTCTCTTGGCCCAAGCCAACGGATACGGATCGCGGGTAATTGTCTAGCCAGCCTGGGTTAGAGCCTGTTTGACAACTTGATGATAAAGGTCTTTTGTTGGCACGATCGCTCTCTTTTGCGATCGAGGTTGACACTGACTATTCTAATGTATTGCATCAACTACAACAGAATCAAGCGCAGGCGATCGCCCAAATCATCCCAAATGCGATCGCCCTCGCTTGGGAAGTCGGAAGTCTCCAAGCATTAAAAGAATTAGAAAGTGCGATCGCCCGATCGAACTATCAGTCATGATTCTGCGTTCAAGTGCGATCGCCCCTCAAATCCCCCTCCCATGCCCCAACCCCGGACAATACTTAATAAAAACTTTACAAAACTTACCCGATCGCCCAACACGAGTTAGAGTTATCCTAGAAAATCCAGCAATCTTGCAAAGCCTCAACATTCCCGTCACTCATCCACTGGTTAGATGACTCCAACCCAAAGCACCAAAACTACCACCGCAACTGCAATTTATTCCTTGACAATTGCTCCAGCCTGTGTACTGCGCGGTCAAAACGCCCTAGCACAAGCCGGAGAAGCCATCGCCCGTTTCGGAAACCGCCCCCTCATCGTCGGCGGCAGCAACTCCCTCGCCGCCGCCCAACCCTACCTGCAACCAATCCTCGAACAGCAGCAGTTACAATCCGCCGAAACACAATACGGCAACGATTGCAGCGAAACCAGCCTCGAAACCCTCCGCGCAGCAGCCGCCAGCCATGAAGCCGATTTCATCATCGGTGTCGGCGGCGGCAAAGCCTTGGATGCAGCCAAACTCGTCGCCTATCAGTGCAAAATCCCGATCGTCACAATACCGACATCAGCAGCCACCTGTGCCGCTTGGACAGCCCTTTCTAACATTTATTCAGAACAAGGCGCATTTCAATACGATGTCACGTTAGCCAGATGTCCCGATTTGCTAATCCTCGACTACGGCTTAATTCAAACAGCACCTCAAAGAACATTAATAGCAGGAATTGGAGATGCGATCGCCAAATGGTACGAAGCATCAGTCAGCAGCGGACACTCCGAACAAACAATGATAATTTCCGCCGTCCAACAAGCTAGAATCCTGCGCGATATCCTGTTCCAAAAATCAGCCGCCGCCCTCAAAGAACCCGGTAGCGAAACCTGGCAAGAAGTCACAGACGCAGCCGTATTGCTAGCAGGAGTAATCGGCGGCATCGGCGGAGCCCAATGTCGCACCGTCGCCGCCCACGCCGTCCACAACGGCCTAACTCATCTATTAGCAAGTCACGGAACTTTGCACGGCGAAAAAGTTGCCTACGGAATTTTGGTACAACTGCGGTTAGAAGAAATGCTGCAAAACAATCAACTCGCTGCCACCGCCAGACAGCAATTGCTAAAATTTTACGCTGAGATTGGATTGCCCCAAACTTTAGACAATCTAGGACTCGGAGACGTTAGCCTCACACAATTGCAGCGCGCCGCCGACATAGCGTGCCAACCCAATTCCGACATCCACAGACTGCCGTTTAAAGTTGTTCCCGAACAATTAATGGCAGCAATGGTTTCTACCACCGCACCTGTGGGAGAATCAAGAGTTAAGAATTAAAACATTTTGTAGTAAGGTTTGTAGTAAGGACTTTAGTCCTCTAAAGGCTGTGTTGGCAGGATTTCAGTCCTTACTGCGAACCAAGGACTGAAATCCTTACTGCGAAAGACTAGAAACTAAAAACTCACAAAAAACAAATGACTTTGGATTGGATTAGCCCTGACTAATATCGTTTCCGGTTGCATCGGAATGATTTAACCGCAGAGAACACAGAGTACACAGAGTCCGAGAATATATATCTGAATCATTCCGATGAAGAGAGGATTTGATATAAAGTCCTCTAAAGGCTGCGAACCAAGGAGTGAAATCCTTACTGCGAAAGACTAGAAACTAAAAACTCACAAAAAACAAATGACTTTGGATTGGATTAGCCCTGCTGACAGGTTGCAAAAACTGCCTCCCTATGTATTCGCCCGTCTCGACGAACTCAAAGCCCGCGCCCGCGAACAAGGCCTCGATTTAATAGACTTAGGAATGGGAAACCCCGACGGTGCCACTCCTCAACCAGTAGTAGAAGCCGCTGTCGCAGCCATCCAAAATCCTGCAAATCACGGCTATCCACCCTTTGAAGGAACTGCTAATTTCCGCCGTACTATTACTAAATGGTACAGCCGTCGCTACAATGTTGAACTCGATCCAGAAAGCGAAGCATTGCCTTTGTTGGGTTCCAAAGAAGGTTTAGCACATTTTGCGATCGCCTATATCAATCCCGGCGATTTAATCTTAGTACCGAGTCCGGCTTATCCAGTATTATTTCGAGGCCCGATTATTGCCGGTGCAAAAGTTCACAACATCACCCTCAAGCCAGAAAACGACTGGGTAATTGACTTAGGCGACATTCCCGACAGCGTAGCCGAACAAGCCAAAATACTCTACTTTAATTATCCCAGCAATCCGACGGGAGCAACAGCACCCCGCGAATTTTATAAAGATATTGTTGCTTTCGCGCACAAACATCAAATCTTGCTGGTTCACGATTTGTGCTATGCGGAATTAGCCTTTGACGGCTATCAACCGACAAGTTTATTAGAAATTCCTGGCGGTAAAGAAATCGGTGTTGAATTTCACACCATGTCCAAAACTTACAATATGGCCGGCTGGCGCGTCGGTTTTGTAGTAGGAAATAGCAAGATTATTCAAGGTTTGCGGACTTTAAAAACTAACCTAGATTACGGTATATTTTCCGCCTTGCAAACAGCAGCAGAAACAGCGCTGCAATTGCCCGACAGTTACTTGCACGAAGTACAGGAACGCTACCGCACTCGCCGCGATTTTATGGTTGCAGGATTGGCAGAATTAGGGTGGAATATTCCTAAACCTCTGGCTGCAATGTATCTGTGGGTTCCCTGTACTCGCGGCATGAGTTCTACGGATTTTGCTTTGAATGTTTTGCAGCAAACTGGTGTGGTTCTGACTCCCGGTAATGCCTTTGGCCCTGGCGGCGAAGGATATGTTAGAGTTAGTTTGATAGCAGATTGCGATCGGCTGGGAGAAGCTTTGCGCCGCTTGAAACAAGCAAACATTCGATATTAGTTATTGGGAATGGAGCATAGGGCATGGGGAATTGGGCATTGAATTTAAAGTACAATCTTGACGCAATTTACTAATTTATTAAATTCAACCTATCCTCATAACCTGCTCTTTCGGATATTTGGGGAAAAATGTATGTTTGGCTGCGGGATAATGGGCAAAAAGGTAATTGGTAATTGGCGATCGATTCGGGATATATTACCCATTACCTAAGCTATCGCGTATTTAAATTGTATATTCAGGGCTTGTATATTCAGGGCGGGACACCTCACTCATTGTTCGATCGCTTTTTAGGAATAAAAATTTAATAACTCAAGCAATTCATTCATCGTTACCAGGCTCTGCCTGGTAATGCAGGTGCGGAGGCTCTGCCTCCTTTGAGGAAAGCAACTTACGGGAGAGAGCACTGTAGGAGGTGTTTAAGTTATTAAGTTTTCGCTTTTTAACATACAATTGAAATGCCCCGCGCCCTCGGCTAATTCCTAATAACTACGCTTTTTTAATTTCATTAGTAATCCAGTCAAAAGTTTCGACAACTTGATTGAGGGCAGATTCATCCTGCAAAGTAAACAAAGCCAAACTCGGAGACCTTCTTTCCCCAGGTTCCGTAGGTAAAGACAGACCGATCGAACTTAATTTGTTCCTTAATTCCAGCCACTTCTTTTCCTCGTTAAACGGCGGCTGCGAACCGTAATTATGAGCGGAAATTTCCATTTTTCCAGCAATATTAACAGTAAACAACTGATAGGTTTTATTACCTTTTTGATGCAAGTTGGCGGCAAAGCCTCCGTAGGTATCCCCCGTACCCCATTGAATGTCTACGAACGGTGCTTGACTTTTCACCCAAGCATAAATTGCTTTGGCGATTTGCGCTTCTTCTGCGCCTCCTCTAGCCTTGATTTCCGCAAAAAATGACGATTCATCCCAGCGCCTTCTTTCGCGTGTTGCGCTGGATTTTTTCTGCTGTGCTTCGGCTGTCTGACCGATCACTCTGGGAACCAAGGTTTTCAAACCGTCTTCACTTACATACTGCTTAATTTCCAGGGCAAAAACTTCAACCGGGTCCATTTGTTCGTTGAGAAATTCCACAACTCGACGCATTTCAGCGGAAATCTCGTCAGCGACAAACACTAAGCGAATTTTACCTGCTTGCAAGTTAGTTTTAACCTTTTGCCAAAATCTGTCTTCATTAGCATCTGCACCGAGAAACTGTTCAAAAATCTGTTCTGGATCGCGGCCCCGATCGCGACAATTAGCTTCAAACATAGCAATAATTGAATCGACTGGCCAGTGAACTACCGCATTAGCAGCATAGTCGATCGACTGACCCAAAACTTGTTGCCGCAGTTCGGCATTAGGAGTTCGCCTGACATCCACCAAAGTAGGAACTGCATTTTGGTCGAGAAACAAATGATCCAGCGACCACTGGACGGCTGTTTCCTCATCGTTAGGCACTGCTGCTTCCCGCGAAATTAACAGCCACCTGCGCGCCGTAGCCCGATCGATTTGGTCTCCCGCGATCAAATTCGGATAAGTTACTAGCAAATCTTGTAACTGGTCTTCCGAGTCGTAGGGCTGTTCCATCATTTCTACCAGCCTGTCGTCATCCTGAATCAGATAAATACCTCCAGCCATGCACATTCACCTAGTAAATTTTAGATTTTAGATTTTAGTCAGTAGTCATTAGTCATTAGTCATTAGTCATTAGTCATTGGTCATCTGTCTTCAGCCAATGACTAATGAAGGCGCAGGGCATTAGTCATTCAGCATTACTTCATAATTAAAGAATTAAAGAAAAATTTTGAATTCAAGAATTTTCCTTGCTTGTCAATTCCACAAAAAACTCCTTCTGACTGAAGACTGATGACTAATGACCAATGACTAATGACTACTGACTAATACAACCAGTAAATACTCGCTGTGCCGGCCCGGTCATGTAAATCCGCCCAGAAACTTCTGCCCATTCAATTTCCAAAACGCCACCGGGGAGTTCAACCGCAGTTGTTCGATCGCACTTAGCGACCAACACTCCAGCTACCACAGCAGCACAAGCACCAGTCCCACAAGCTAGAGTAACACCTGCGCCTCTTTCCCACACCCGCATTTTTACGTAGTCCGATCGTATTACTTGAATAAATTCTGTGTTTGTACGCTGCGGGAAGGCTGGGTGGTGCTCGAACACAGGCCCGACAGTTTCCAAAGCAACAGCCGAAACATCGTCTACAAAGGTAATGCAGTGAGGATTACCCATGCTGACACAGGTAACAGACCAAGATTTACCCGCTACCTCGATCGGCACATCTATCACTTTGGCATCCGGTGCGGCCAAAGTTGTCGGAATTTCCGCAGCCAGCAGCCGGGGAACTCCCATATCCACCTTAACTTGACCGTCCGATCGCAATTCGGTGATAATAACGCCCGCACC
>NZ_JBARVX010000037.1:0-9143 GCF_049646505.1 Microcoleus sp. | reverse complement strand
TTGTAACTGAGGATTTGTGCTGCATTCCGTTAATCTTGTACTCTAAATCAAAACGATGAAGGGAATTATTTATAACCTTTTTCAAAAAGGTGAGCAGTCAGTCGATTTTAAATTTTAGATTGGAGGGATTGAGGGATTGAGAGATTTAGGGATGGTAATTTTATTAAAGTTGGAGTCTCAACCATGAAAAACCGTTGGATTAAATGGCTTCAGTTTAGCCTGACTGCTTTGCTGGTTGTGGGTGCGATCGTCCTAATCAACCACTACGGGATCGAGCAAATTAGAGCTAACATCAGTCAGTTTGGAATTTGGGCACCGTTGGTGGTGATGTTGCTGCGAATGGTAAGCATTGTGATTCCTGCCCTACCGGGTACCGGTTATTCGCTGCTAGCAGGTGCATTGTTTGGGTTTACCCAGGGTTTAATCGCGATCGCCATTGCTGATGCGATCGCCTGTACCATTAATTTCTACATTGCCAAACGCTACGGACGCCACCTCGTGCAAAAAATTGTCGGGGAAAAATTCATGGATAAAGTAGATTCTATTAATCAGAATTACCTACAAAGTAATATCTTTTTAGTAACGGCTTTACTGATGACGGGGCTGTTTGACTTTGTTTGCTACGGTGTCGGATTAACTCAAATGAAATGGCGGAGATTTATCACTACTCTGACGCTGAGTATTGTTGTAGCAAAACCTCCATTAGTGGCTCTGGGAGCAGGCGTTCTCGAAGGCGGTAAGTTGTTACTAGGATTTGCATTGTTAGGAATGTTTTTACTAGCATTGGTAACAGGTTGGTTGAATCGCAAACACAGTTTACCCTCTTGATTGGTATAAAAATTTCTAATAATTGACAAAATGTAGCAATTATTAATATTTGCGATAATAACAGAGTCAGTTATTATCGCAATTATTTGTTTTATAGCAGTTCGAGCCAAAAATGAGGGATTGACCGATCGATCCCTCAATCCCTCAATCCCTCAATCCCTCAATCCCTCAATCCCTAATCTATAGCAGTTCGAGCCAAAAATGAGGTATTGACCGATCGAGTTCTCAATCCCCCAATCTAAAATCTAAAATCTAAAATCTAAAATCTCAACTCCTCACCTTTTTGAGAAAGGCTATATATTCAAAGCTCCCCCTTTCCCGTTATCTCCCTCTGGCTTCTCCCACCGGCTAATTGCACAGTTTATATACCTACTAATTGGCAATCTTGTAACAAGCCTCCTGCCGCTGGTAAATTGGTAGTGTATGGTTATGTTGCCTCAAACAGAATCTGAGCGAGAGTTCCGTTGAGGGCGAGAAAGTAGGGTGCAGTCTAGACAATCGCAGAAATTCTTGCTCGTCAACCCGCAGCAGTTAGGCCCGGCGAGGAATTGCCGACCAGTTAAAAGTCCGCCCTGTGGCAGATAGCATTGGTTCTGGCTTGTCGTTAACCGTCAACGGTCAGGATGTGGCACGAAATTAATTTTAAATGCCAAGATGCTGGAAGTAGGGGTGAGTTTAATTGTAAAGAAACTTTGAGCGTGCTTGGAAACCTCGCGGATAAAGCCTCTCAATCCAGCCGCTGCCCGCGATCGGGTTTTTCTAACAAATATCACTTTTATGCCCCCTGATGTTTATTCCCTCCCTCAGTCAGGTCATCAACCGCAATCCCCTCACCGTAACTCCTCACACGCCTGTAGAAAAGGCGATCGAGCTGATGAGCAGCACGGGGGCCAGTTACGTGCTCGTGGTGGAACCGCGCGGGAATTCTCCAGTCGAAAATCCCGCTAACGGGACTTCCCCACAATCGCGGGAACATTTGGGTTTCTACAACGGCGTACCGCGTGTACCGCCATCGAACGGGCTGGGTTTCAACGGCTCAAAACCTCCCCATCTGGGCGGCCCGACGGTGTTGGGAATTTTTACAGCGCGAGATGTGGTACAGCTAGATTCGATCGGCTCGGCTTTGAGGGGATTTGCGATCGAGCAAATCATGATCAGAAGCGTAACTGTAGTCCGAGAATCGGAAATTCCCGACTTTTTTGCCTTAGCAAATCTGCTGGAAAAAAATCATATCAGTCATTTGCCCGTCGTCAGCGACGCTGAAGAACTTGTCGGTTTAATTAGCTCTCAAAGCTTGGTCGAACTGTTGCAGAAAATTGGGGAATCGCCACAAAAATCAAGCAGCGCTTTTCCTGCTGCTACCTTTGCCTTCCCTCCGCCGCTGCCGAGTTCACTGCCGAAATTAGAGCTGCCGGCGAGTTTAATTAAACTCAATCAAATTCCTCAAATCGCAGCTTCGCGAATTATTCACGCTCCTGCTTCTGCTTCGGTTCGCTATTTGGCGCAACTGATGTTTAGATACAATGTTAGCTATGTATTAATTACTGAAACTCCCGAACAAAACTCGACTGCTGCTACAAATTCCAAATTTACAAATCCCAACCTCCACAAATTGGTTGGGGTGGTAAGTTCGCGGGACATCGTGCAGTTGCAGGCGCTCGATCGAGACTCGAACAAAATTAAAGCCGGAGCGATTTGCAGCAGCTCGCCGCCGCTGATCCGATCGCACTCTACCCTAGAAGCAGCCGTCGCCCTGCTGCAAAAACACTACTGCCAGTTGCCATTATTAGTCATTAACGAAAACAATCACCCGATCGGGATTGTCAATCCTAAAACTATCCTTTTACAAGCGCTGGATTCAAAATCTCTGCATTCTGGCTTGATCGCTTTGCAGCGCCAGCTAGAATCGAGCAGCGCGCAATACAAAAAACTCGCCGCCCAAATACAGCTTCCGGCAGCCCATCGCCACCGAGATGCAGAAATTGCTCAAAACAGTTTCGCCGAGCCCCCAAATCTCCCCGCTGCTGTCAACAATCAGGGGATTTGGGATTGGAATCTCGAAACAGATGAGTTTTTTTATTCCGTGCGGTGGCAAGAAATGCTCGGCTACAAAGCAGGGGAAATCTCGAATCGCCGATCGGAATGGTGGAGTCGCATCCACCGAGATGACATTGACGGAGTAAAAGCAGCTTTAGAAGATCACTTCGCACAAAAGACACCGGATTTTGCAGCAGAATACCGGATGTACTGCAAAGACGGCAGCACTCTGTGGGTGCTCAACCGGGGTCAAGTTTTGCGCGGGGCTGGAGGCAAACCGCTGCGCTTGGTAGGAACTCATACAGATATTACTCCAAACCAGCAGTTAGAGCTCAAAAACCGCGATCGCGAGCAATTCCAAGTATTTGACTCTTTGAAAGCAACAGTAATTTTTCAGATGGATGCGGCGGGAGTTTGGACGTTTCTCGGCCGCGCTTGGACTGAAATTACTGGTTTTTCGGTTTCCGAAAGTTTGGAAACTAATTTTTTAGATTGGGTGCATCCAGACGATCGCCCGCAGTGTGCAAATTTATTGGAGTCTTTGCTGTCGGGTAACTCGGAATTTTGTCGGCAAGAACTGCGATTTAAATACAATCCGGACTCGGAAAAAAACGAATTGGGAATTCACCCGAATTCCGGCTTTGTTTCTGTTGAAATGTTTGCTCAAGTCAAGCCCACTTCCCAAGGTGAAGTTGCGGGAATTTTAGGGACTTTGCACGATGTCTGCAGCCGCGTAGAAGGCGTTGAGGAATTGCGAGAAAGCCAGCGGGCAATTCGATCGCTCTACGAGGTAATGGTGGACTCGACGGGCTCTTTTGAGGAGCGCACTGCTCGGTTGCTGGCAATGGGCTGCAGTCAGTTTGGGATGGATATCGGGCTGTTGGGCAGGGTTTTGGGCGATCGCTACGAAGTGATTGCAGCTTATGTACCGTCCAATTTCCCCTTCGGATTTGCCAAAGGAGACGGTTTTGCTTTGAGCAGAACTTTTGAACGAGAGGTTTTGCGATCGATCGAACCTATTTCTATCGAATCCGCCGGCACTACTGAGTGGAAGCACCACCCCGCTTACGCCGTCCGCAGGTTGGAGGCTTTTGTCGGCACGCAGGTAATAGTAGAAGGGCGAGTTTTTGGCACTTTGAGCTTTACTTCCAGCACCGCTAAACCAGCTTTGAAACCGCTGAATTTTGAAATGTTAAAGTTGATGGGCAATTATATCGGCGCGGAAATTGCCCGCGAAGAACGCGAGCACACTTTGCAGCGTCAGTACCAGCGCGTTTTACTCTTCAAACAAATCACTCAAAAAGTGCGATCGACCTTAGATACTCAAGAAATTTTTCAGACTACCGCCACCCAAATCGGGCGCGTATTCGGCGTAAATCGCTGTACAATTCACACCTATCTTTCCCAACCTTACCCGCACCTTCCCTGCGTCGCAGAATACCTCGAACCAGGTCACGCATCAGCTTTAGATTTAGAACTTTCTGTCACTTACAACCCCTACACAGAAAAACTGCTAGCTGAAGATATAGCCCTGGCATCTCCCGATGTATTTGCAGATCCTTTGCTCGAATCTTCCGTGCCGATGTGCCGCCGCATCGGCTTAAAATCTATGTTGGCAGTTCGCACTTCCTATCAAGGCGAACCGAATGGCATTATTACTTTGCACCAGTGCGATGCTACTCGCCAGTGGACTCCCGACGAAATTGAATTGTTAGAAGATGTTGCCGCTCAAGTCGGAATTACATTAGCTCAAGCACAACTTTTAGAAACGGAAGTTCACCGGCAGCAACAGTTGGCAGAGCAAAATGAAGCTTTGGAACACGCGCGACAAGCGGCAGAAGTTGCTAACAGAGCTAAGAGCGAGTTTTTAGCTACGATGAGTCACGAAATCCGCACTCCGATGAATGCGGTAATCGGGATGACGGGTTTGCTGCTGGATATGGAACTAACGCCAGAACAGCGGGATTTTGTAGAGACAATTCGCACCAGCGGCGATGCTTTGCTGACTATTATTAACGATATCCTCGACTTTTCTAAGATTGAATCGGGCAAAATGGATTTGGAACGCAGCCCCTTCGAGCTGCAAAACTGTATAGAAGAGTCTCTGGAATTGTTGGCTCCGAGAGCCTCGGAAAAAGGTTTAGAATTGGCTTACTTTATTGACGATTCTGTTCCGAAAAATATTTTGGGAGATGTCACGAGGCTGCGCCAAATCTTGGTAAACCTGCTGGGAAATGCAGTTAAATTTACAGAATCGGGAGAAATAGTCGTCTGCTGTACGGCGAGAAAAATTGAGCCTGCACCTGCTAAAAAATCGCGGGAAACAAGCAATATTATAGAGCAGCAACTGCTAGCAATTAAGCAGGGACAGTTGCCTGATAGCAGACAGTACGAGATTCAATTTGCTGTCCAAGATACGGGCATTGGCATTCCGCCAGACAGGATCGATCGCCTGTTTAAAGCTTTTTCGCAGGTGGATGCTTCGACAACTAGACATTACGGCGGGACGGGGCTGGGACTGGCGATCAGCCAGCGTTTGAGCGATATGATGGGGGGTAAAATGTGGGTTGTCAGTCAAGTTTGTCCGGGAGGTTCTAAGTCTCAACCGACAGTTTCGGCGATCGGACAAAGTACCGCCGGAATGTCGCCTGCGGGATTTGAACTGCCGTCAATATCGGGTTCTGGTTCGATTTTTTATTTCACGGTGATTGCTGAAGCCAATCAAAGCCGTGCTGAGGAAAAACTGCCGGAATTTGCTGCTGGTAAGCATTTGTTAATTGTCGAGAATCATGCCATCAACCGACAAGTTTTGATCCGGCAAGCTGAGGCTTGGGGAATGATACCCGTGGCTGCAACTTCGGGTGCTGAGGCTTTGGAAATTATCAAATCAAACTCGGAGTTTGATTTGGCTATTTTGGCGATGAATTTACCAGATATGGACGGCGTGGCTTTGGCTGTAAAGATTCGTTCGTTCGAGCTGAGCAATTTGTCTGGCCGCGAGGGGCTAAATCCGAATGTCATCCCAGTTAAAAGCCCCCGCAAAGTTACGCTGCCTTTGGTGCTGTTTACTTATTTGAGCAAGGCGGAAGTTTGGAAAAAACTTGAAACTACAGAAGTACATTTTTCGGCGTTTTTAACTAAGCCTCTCAAACAGTCGCAGTTTTATAATGTGTTGCTGCAAGTTTTTGGATATGTGGCCGGCAAAAGCGGCAGGGGAGAAGTTTCAAATGTGGCGACTTTGACTTCGGGATTGAAATATTTTGAAAATTCTCAAGAACAGCACCGCGTGCAGCGGACGCCTGCGGTTTTGAGGCAGGTTCCGAGCAATTCTGCCGCACAGGATGCAGCTAATTCTAGTCAGATTCGGATTTTGCTGGCAGAGGACAATGTGGTGAATCAAAAAGTCGCTACGCATTTGCTCGACAGGATAGGATATCGGGCCGATATTGTGGCTAACGGGCTGGAGGTTTTGGAGGCGCTGAAGCGCCAATCTTACGATGTTGTGCTGATGGACGTGCAGATGCCCCAGATGGACGGGTTGGAAGCGACGCGCCGCATTTGTCAGGAATGGCCGGCTAATAAGAAGCCGAGAATTATTGCGATGACGGCTAATGCGATGCAGGGCGATCGCGAAAAGTGTCTGGAAGCGGGTATGGACGATTATATTACTAAACCGGTGCGCCGGGAAGAGTTGGCGATCGCCCTAAGCAAATGCCAACCCCTGGATCGGGATGAATTGGATGCAGTTGCTGAGCTGAAAAATCCAGATATTGCTGACACAGTTAGCAGTGACGCTGCTCGACACTCGATCGTTCAACCGCTAGCAAATTCGCCGATCAATTTTCAGGTTTTGCAAAGTCTCCGCGAGTTAGACGACGATGAAGACCCGGATTTTTTGGGGGAGTTGATTAAGATATATTTGTTAGATGCACCGCAGCAGTTAGAAACAATTAAAGAGGCTATTTTTCTCGGCGATGCTGATAGTTTGAAGCTGGCTTCTCACACCCTCAAGTCGAGCAGCGCTAATTTAGGAGCGGTGTCTTTTTCGGAAGTTTGCAAGGAGTTGGAATATATGGGCCGCGTGGCGGTTGAGTCTGGAGGAGAACAGGTTTTTGATGCCAGGACAGCGCGCGATCGGCTTTTGGAAGCCGAATCAGAGTGGGAAAAGGTGCGGATGGCGTTTGAGACGGAATTAAAAACGGGGAAGTTGCGATCGCAAATCGGGAATTAGTTATTGGTTAGTTGTTATTGGTTAGTTGTTATTGGTTAGTTGTTATTGGTTATTTGTTATTTGTTATTTGTTATTAGTAGGGGCGGTGCCCCCGTGCCCGCCCTCTGCCGTCTTGACATCGGATGCTGCGGGTGCAATGCCCGGTGCACCTTGGTAATTACCAATTACCAATTACCCATTACTTCTAACTAATGACCAATGACTAATGACTCTTTACTCCTTCCCCAATTCCCATATTTAACTTTCCCCTAAATACGCCTTGCGAACAGTTTCATTTGACTGCAAATCGCTAGCAGTACCGGCGACTACAACCTCGCCAGTTTGAATGACATAGCCGCGGTGAGCTACACTTAAAGCCATCCGGGCGTTTTGTTCCACCAATAAAATAGTAGTTCCTTGGGCATTAATATCGCGGACGATCGCAAAAATTTGACTCACCAACATCGGAGCCAAGCCCATACTCGGCTCATCCAATAATAACAAACGGGGGCGCGACATCAAAGCACGGGCGATCGCCAGCATTTGCTGTTCCCCCCCGCTGAGAGTACCACCTTTTTGACTAATTCTTTCTCGCAAACGCGGAAATAAATTTAAAGCTTTTTCCATATCAGACTTGATACCGAGAGTATCGTTGCGGAGATAAGCGCCCATTTCCAGGTTTTCTTGTACCGTCATGCGCCCAAAAATCAGCCGCCCTTCCGGGCTTTGAGAAATGCCCAAACGGACGATCGCCTCTGTAGACAGCGATTCTAAAGGCTTTCCCTCAAAAAGTACAGTACCTTGGCGCGGGCGCAGCAGCCCTTGAATCGTGCGGAGAGTGGTAGTTTTCCCCGCCCCGTTGCTACCGATTAATGTCACAACTTCTCCCTGCGAGACAGTTAGCGATACTCCTTTGAGAGCGTGAATATTTCCGTAATAGGTGTGAATGTCTTTAATTTCTAGCATGATTGCTCTTTCTGCCTTGTCCTTTGTTATATCGTCCCGACTAAGTATAAAATTTTATTGCATCTATTTAAAATTAACCTTTTCTATAGTAAACCAGAGCATCTCGCGAACTTAAAATTATCTGCCTCAATCAGTGTTTATCGGCCTTAAATTTGCGGTTGACCGACTAATTGTATTAACCGCGAACATCATCTTCTTTTCCCAAATATGCCTCAATCACGCGAGGATCGGCGCGAACTTCTGCCGGAGTTCCCTCAGCAATTTTAGTACCGTACTCCATAACACTCACGCGATCGCTAATTCCCATCACCACCTTCATATCGTGTTCGATCAGCAAAATACTCAAATCCAACTCATCGCGAATCCGGTAAATAAAGCGAGTTAAATCAGCCGTTTCATTCGGGTTCATTCCCGCAGTCGGTTCGTCCAAAAGCAAAACTTTTGGGTCAGAAGCCAAAGCCCTGGCAATTTCCAATCTGCGCTGGTCGCCGTAGGAAAGGTTTTTTGCCAACTCCGGCGCTTTTTTCACGCCCAAACCGACAAAATCCAGCATACTCAGCGCTTTTATTTTAGCTTCCCGTTCTTCAGCCCTCGCAGTTGGCGGGCGGAGGATTGCACCCAACAAACCTGTTTTCATTCTGCTGTGTCTGCCTACCAAAACATTATCCACCACAGTCATATTGTTAAACAAGCGGATATTTTGAAAAGTTCTAGCAATGCCGAAACTTGTCAGGCGATCGGGAGGCAAACCCGTGATATTCTTATTTTGGAGGAGCAAGTTACCGGCAGTAGGTTTGTAGATACCCGTCAGCATATTAAAAAAAGTGGTTTTACCCGCACCGTTGGGGCCGATCAAACTGGCGATCGAGCCTTTTTCTAAGGTTAAACTAACTTGGTTTACCGCCGTCAAACCGCCGAATTGCATGGTAAGTTGCTGTGCTTCTAATAATGACATTTTGGTTGTATTTCCTAATACTTTATATTGAATTGTGAGATTCCACTTTTACCCTTGCAAATCAACTTGGGAGATTATAAAAGATGGCAAAAGTCCTTTTTATCAAGTTTTCGGACGGGCTAGAAGCCCATCCCACAATAAAAAAAG
>NZ_JBARVX010000036.1:0-7249 GCF_049646505.1 Microcoleus sp. | reverse complement strand
TCACTCAGGAGCCGTGTGCGGTGAAAGTCGCTCTTCCCGGTTTTGTAGGAGAGATGGTGGGGGACACCCTGCCATCGACTCTCTAACAGATTGACCGATCGATCAATTGGATCGCGCGTGCGTCAGTCAGTGTCCGCAACAAATGAGCGGACTCGCATTCCGTACTATGAACCTTTGTTATACCATTTCTCTAAAATCATGCAATACTCTCCGACCCCCCCTAGCCCCCCCTTGCTAAGGGGGGGGACAAGAATACTGTTGCATTATTTTTTGAAATTGGTATTAGATCGGTTAATCGATGGGACAGGATATGAAACCTTTTAATTTATCGAGCTGCATTAGTTCTGGGAAGCGGGATGAATTCGTAGTCGGAAGATTTCAAAGCCCAAGCCAAAAAACGTTCTGTGCAATACAAAGCTAATTGATTGCTAGGGCCGTTAAAAATTGTATCAAAGGCGTGTTCTGCCCAAGGAATTTCGAGCAAAATAGCCCCATCGCCCGTGGCGCGCAATCTTTCGTAGAGCGATCGCCCAAACTTAGCTTGAACGATATGGTCGCGCCCTGCATAAACCAGCAGAGAAGGGGGCAGATTTGGTTTAATATAATTTATCGGAGAAGCCCTGCGGTAAAGTTCCTTGAGTTGCTCTGGCGTTCCTCCCAGAAAGGCGCGCAAGACGGCTCGAACGTTTATAGCATCAGGAAAAGGTGGGTCGTTGTATCCCCGGATCAGGTCGTTTGGCCCGTAATAGTTCACTACTGCTCTAACAGGAAGTACGCTCGAATCGTAAGCAGTTAGCATTGCTAAATGAGCACCGGCTGACCTTCCCATCAGGGCAATTCGATCGAGATCGATTTCCCAATCAGCGGCACGATTTTTGATATAGGAAAGTGCGGCCTGCACGTCTTCAAGCTGAGCCGGAAACTGATATTTGGGAGCGTGGCGGTAATCAATTGCCACAACACAATAACCTCGCGCGGCCATGTAGCGGCTGAATTCTTCATTGTCATCGGGATTGCCTCTTTGCCAAGCTCCTCCGTAAACCGTGATTATCGCCGGATATTTGCCAATTTGCATCGGCCGGTAAAGGTTTAATTTCAGCGAAACTCCGTCAGGGTTAGCAAATACAATAGCCCGATCGCTCCTCACGTCTCTAACCGGAATTCCCCGGAAAGAATCTGCTAGGATAAAGGGTTGAGAACGCATCTGCGCGCGATCGGCACTAGGAACGGTTGCTAAATAGTTTCTCCCAAGAACTGCTTGCATTTGGGTAGCTATCGCTGCACTGGCGGCGGGGAACTGCATCAAGGGGAGCAGGCTCAAAATTAAGGCGCACAGGTTACAAATCAGTAAAATAATGTAAGCTTTGCCGTTAGGTCGTCCCAGCAGGTTTAGCAGAAGGGCGATCGTATTTATAGCGACCAACCAAGGACTGATTTCCGGCGAACCCACCGCCAAAGGGTACAGGAACAGCGTCGGTGCTGGTAGGATGACCCAGAGACTGAAAAATAGCCCGATCGCGCTCAGCAACCTGCGGATAAATCGCGAGACTGAAAACGCTGCTAATAAAAGTAACTTTTTGCCGTTATTCTTGGAGAGCATCGGATTTCTCAGCCTAATTTTTAATCAGCTTAAACTACTATGGCCGTTTTGATTGGTGAGGCGATCGCCAGTGCCACCACCCAATCAAAGTAATGCGTTCCAGTACAGCTATTTGTGAGGTTGCTGACAGGTTTTACAATTTTTTATGCCAACAAGCCAAAATTGTGATAACCTCATAGACGTGCAAAAATCGGTGCCAACAAAAAACCACCGTTGGCAGAAACGGGGAAAATCCGGTGCAAATCCGCTGCTGTCCCGCAACTGTGATGAGATTAGAGAATCTCTCAGTCAGAAGACCCGCCGATCGCCAACCTGTTCTTTTTCGTCTACGAGGCATAGATGATGGTTAATTCAGCATTATTATCAGTAGATTTTCGCATTGAAAATTTAGTTGCAGCTTGGAATCTGGGAACTTAAAATTTATTCTAAAATTTGGGGATCTCCGCGACAGAAGTACGCGACACCGCATCCGTTTTTGAGCGGGGTCAAAAACGATCTATTGACTGAGAACGATATTGATTAGATTTCATTGATTCCTGAGAGATTGTCAGTGAAATAAGAATTTATTCGTGACTGTGAATACTAGGCAGTATGCCACAAATCGCTAACTTTTTCGCGGTAGCCTGTCGCTAGCATCACCAAATCATCAGTTGTCAAAAACAAGCTTAATTTCAACCGCAGTTCACCAAATTTAGGGCTGCAAAACAATACAAAAATAGCCGCATCCCGATGTTAAGCCAAGCAATTATCCACACAAAACAGACATCCTGAATGAAAAATGCGATCGCCAAATCAGATTTTGTGCTAAATCTTTACATGAAAAGCAACAATTTCACAGCAACTTGGCAAATACTCAATACAGTCATTCCCTATATACTTTTATGGTTTGTAGCATTTAAAGCTGCTGCTATTTCTGTATGGCTTCTGCCGCCAATAATAGTGTTAATGACACTTTTTTCGGGACGGTGTTTCTCCTTAATGCACGATTGCGGACACTACTCTCTTTTTAGTGCCAAAAAAGTCAATCGCCTTGTTGGTTTTATGCTAGGTATCATCAATGCAATTCCTCAGTATCCCTGGTCGAGGGGACACGCTTACCATCACAAACACAATGGTAACTGGGATATGTATCGAGGCCCTTCGGCGTTGATTTCCACAGAAGAATTTGCGGCACTAAATCCATCTAGCCAAAAAATCTATCAGTTGCTGAGACACCCGTTAATGCTGTTTCCCGGTGGCTTTTTTTACTTGATTATCAAACCGAGACTCACGCTATTATTGGGAATTTATGATTTTAGCAGACATATATTTGCTTGTCTCAAACAAAATCATGGCATGAGTTTATCGGCAATCATTGCTTCTTACAAATCCAAACATTGGTATACAAAGGCTGAGTTTTGGGATTTACTATTCAACAATATTTGTGTTGTTGCTAGCTGGGTTTATCTGAGCAATTTACTGGGGGTTGGCTTTTTCTGGAGTGTATACTCAATTGTCATGACTTGTTCGGCAGCAATCTTTATCTGTATTTTCTTCGTGCAGCACAACTTTGAGGGTTCTTACGCTCATAAAACAGAGGGATGGGACTATCTTTTAGGCGCAATAGAAGGAAGCAGCTACCTAAAATTACCAAGTATTCTCAATTGGTTTTCTGCTGATATTGGTTGCCACAATATTCATCATCTCTCCGAGCGAATACCTAACTACAATCTTCGGGCTTGTCATCGAGCAAACATTCACCTGCTTGCAAATTCAAAAACCCTGACTTTGCGCGACATTCCTAAATGTTTCAAATTCATTGTTTGGGATGCTGAATCTGATTCCCTGCAATCAATAGAATCCTTTCACCAAAAAGCAGAAACTCAATTGATTAACGTAGCATCTTGAAATCTGCTAATACATTTGGGTACTTTGTCACTACCTAAATGCTGCGATTTGGTTGCAAATAGCGGGAGAAAATTGAATGGCAAGTTAGATTAAATCCGAGTTTGCCATCCCCTGTATCTTCTGACTCTTCTCTTTCCTCTTCTCTTCGCGTACTGCGTCTTCGCGGTTCGTCAAGAGAATATGTTACCCTAATTGGGTATTATAAAACATATTCCCTGTAGGTGAAGCAACTGATAAACCGGGTTTGCGGAACAATCAGTTGACAGCTTATCGAACTGCAAAAAAAACCGATTTCTGGGGTGTAATTCACAAACCTGGAAGACGCTGTATCATATAGCAATCCTAAGTGATTTACTCGTTCTACTCGTCTACTCGTTACCAGGCTCTGCCTGGTAATGCAGATAGGCGAGGCTCTGCCTCCATTTTCGCAGGCGAGGCTTTTTCGCAGGCGAGGCTCTTCAAGAGTGACATCGATTCCTAGGCTCTTAGCCTCTTAACCAATTATTGAAAATGATTTAGGATTGCTATAGAAGAGTTGAATTGCCAAAATAGCTGGGACAGGCGAGGCAGCCAATCTCACAATAATTCGATCGCCAGGACTTGGGCAATTCAACTCTAATAATTCAATCCCCAGACTTCGATAGGCGATTTTAGCAGACATTCTGCTCTCAAGAAAAAAGAAAAAAGGAAAAAATGAATTTATTTGTGGTATTTGGACTTTTGTTTGGACTGCTGGCGATCGCCCTTGCGATCTATTTAATCACGGCGAGGCGCTATCAATCATCCGACTCTGTGGCCAACTCCTACGACGAGTGGACAGAAGACGGGATTTTAGAATTTTACTGGGGCGAACACATCCACTTAGGCCATTACGGTTCGCCGCCGCAACGGAAAGATTTCCTCACAGCAAAATCCGATTTTGTGCATGAAATGGTGCGCTGGGGCGGCTTAGATAAATTACCTGCTGGTACTACTGTTTTAGATGTGGGCTGTGGAATTGGCGGTAGCAGCCGCATTCTCGCCCAGGATTATAAGTTTGCTGTGACGGGAATTACTATCAGCCCGCAGCAAGTTAAACGCGCTCAAGAATTAACTCCCCCAGAACTCGATCTGCAGTTTCGGGTGGATGATGCTATGGCGCTTTCGTTTCCCGATGCGAGTTTTGATGTGGTTTGGTCGATCGAAGCTGGGCCTCATATGCCAGATAAAGCTGTTTTCGCCAAAGAGTTGATGAGAGTAATCAAACCCGGTGGCCTGCTGGTTGTGGCTGACTGGAATCAAAGAGATTCGCGCCAAATCCCTCTCAATTTTTGGGAGAAACCCGTAATGCGACAACTGCTGGATCAGTGGTCGCATCCGGCTTTCTCAAGCATCGAGGGCTTTTCAGAACTTTTAGAAGAAACGGGGTTTGTGGAGGGCACTGTGACCACCGCAGATTGGACGCAAGAAACCCTTCCTTCTTGGATAGATTCTATCTGGCAAGGTATAGTTAGACCGGTCGGATTAGTACGTTTTGGTGTATCAGGTTTTATCAAGTCTCTGCGAGAAGTACCGACACTTTTACTAATGCGGTTAGCATTTGGTGTGGGGCTTTGTCGTTTTGGGATGTTTCGCGCAGTGCGATCGCATTCCTTGGCAGAATTAACCGAAATAAATTCCACTAAAACTATGACAGGTGTTTAGGATCGAAAACTTAATAATATCAAATCCTCTCTTCATCGGAATAGTAAATTCACTGTTGACTGTTGACTGTTGACTGTTAACCGTTAACAGTTAACAGTTAACAGCACCAGGAGTGCAACCGGAATTGATATAACTTAAACACCTCCTACAGTCTTCTCTCCTGTAATATCAAATCCTCTCTTCATCGGAATGATTCAGATATATATTCTCGGACTCTGTGTACTCTGTGTTCTCTGCGGTTAAATCATTCCGATGCAACCGGAAACGATATAAGTTGCTAGATCGAAGGAGGCAGAGCCTCCCGATCTGCATTACCAGGCAGAGCCTGGTAACGAGCAAACAGTCAACAGTCAGCAGTCAGCAGTCAACAGTCAACAGTCAACAGTCAACAGTCAACAATCATGTTTGAGTGCAACCGGAATTGATATAACAGATCGAACTTAAAAAAAATATTGGAGAGGTTTAATTACCGCCAGCCCAACCACCTGAGCACGGGCACAACTAAATAATGACTCACTCCCAAACAAAGCCCGATCGCACTTCCCAACAAACCAAAAAACACAACAGAACCCCAAACTTGCAGCCAGAAATTAGCCTCAGACGACAGCGACAAAATTCTCAAAAAAGCCCCAGGAAAAATGTTAAAAGCATTCAAAAACAAAAACATTCCCGTAGAACAAACAGCCACCACTAAAGCGTGAACTAATTGATGGCTCCGCAAACCCATTCCCACGGTCATAGAGGCGATCGCAAAAGCCCCCAAAATAATCCCCTGCACGCCGCTAGAAGTTGTTGCTTCCATCCAGCACAAACCCGCCAATAAATAGGCTTGACCTCCCATCAATCCCGACAGCCAATACTGTTTTTGTTGGCGAAAACTCCCCGCATCCGTCAAACCGATCGCAGTTCCCCAACCGGCAAAGGCAAACAGCAGCACTTCGGGCCCGACAGCGAAAGTCATGTCAGGAATTAATTGGTGCAAACCTTCATTTAGAAAACTGGCAACTTCCTGGCCCACAGGCGAAGCATAGCCCAAAACCAAACCGCCGATCGCCCCCGCACATCCGCCAACCCCGCCGAGCACCATTTCCCAGCCGGTATCGAGAGAAGCTACCACGATTTGGGCGATCGCCCCGAACAGCACAACCGTCAAACTTGCGGTTTTTTGCGCCGCCGCCACTACTGCTTGCCGCGAGAATTCTACAATAGTTTGACCGATCGGGGCGATCCTCTTCGAGGGCTTCGCTAACGCAATTTTGCCCTTACTCCTAGCATAAATCTCCTGCAAACGCCTTTTAAGCTCAGCAGCCGAAGCCGGACGCTGCTGCAGATTCGATCGCACCATATCATCCAACAAATTCCCAAAAGCCGGACTCACAGACACAATATGTCGCCACCGCAACTCACCCGTCATCGGATCTTCAATTTCAGCGGGATACTTCCCCGTCAGCAAATGAATGCAAGTCCGCCCCAAAGCATAAAAATCCGTCGCCGGCACCACACCGCCGCCCACAATTTGTTCCGGCGGGCTGTATCCGGGCGAAATCAAGCGCGTCGAGCTCCCAGAATCTTTCCCCACCGATGCGCCACCGCCCATCTGTTTAACTCCCCCAAAGTCGATCGCCACCAATTGCAATCCACCCAAACCCTTATTCAGCAAGGTTTGTGGCGATTGCGGGTCTCGCAGCATCAAATTTGAGGGTTTAATGTCGCGGTGAATAATCTGACACCTGTGCAATTCCTCTAAAATATCCACAGCTTGACTCAGCCAACTAAACACCCATCCCTGCGGACACCCCTGAGAGTGTTCTTCGAGAACTGCTTCTAAAGTTTTGCCGTGAATTTTTTCCATGACCAAACAAGGCAAGTGCCTCGCTGTGACATTTCTATCCACGCCTGAAAAATTTTGGGTTTTGACATGAAAATAACCGTCCGGCTCGACTATCGGGACACCGGGATGCCGCAAAAATGCCAAAACCCAAGCTTCTTGCTCGAACAGTTTCAGCGCTTTCGGGGCAGTTTCGAGCAATACTTTCAGGACGCGATCGGTTTGAGTTTCTGTGTCCCAAACCGTGTATA
>NZ_JBARVX010000035.1:0-10877 GCF_049646505.1 Microcoleus sp. | reverse complement strand
CAGTGATGGCAGCCGTGCTTATGTAGTAATGGATCGCTCAGGGCGCGTTGCTGTGGTCGATCCGATGACGCGGCAGCAGATTGACACTCAGCCGAATACCGCTGGTATTAATCCGATAAATTTGCCTAGCGGTTCAGAAGGTCGATCGATAGTCATAGACCCCCGCGACCAATACGCCTACATCGCAGACGGAAAAATCGGCAGCAACTCCATCTACGTTCTCGACATCAACCCATTTTCACCAACCTATCACCAAGTCACCCAAACCATCCCAGTCGGTACAGCACCAAACGGTTTGCGGCAAATAGCCCTTAGCAGCGACGGCAAAAAACTATTTGTTACCGCACCAAACGGCGCGAACAGCAAGATTTACGCCGTTAACATCGACCCCAAAGACCGACCCAGCGACCCCAGTCAGAACCCCAAAAAGTGGAATCAATTAATCGGAAGCATCACAGCAGATGAAGGGCTAGAAGGAATAGCAAGCACCGTCAATCCGCTAGCCATGACATTCACGAACAGTGGCAAAGATAGCAACGGATTTGGAGTATTGGACATTACGAATAATGACCCGGTGAGTTTTGCTGCTACCACCCAATATACAAATTTAGGGCTGGGTTCTGCTAACGATTATTTTGATGTAAATGAGGGAGTCGCGGTAACGGTACTGCCGGATGCCAGTTATGCCTTTGTTGTCGGCCGCAATTCCGACACGAAATTCTTCGGTCAAGAACTACCCAGCGTAGATGGAGACCCGCGAGCCGGCAGCAACATCGGCATTATCAAAGACCCGCTGACAAATCCGCAATTAATGGCGGGAACTAGACCAATTCCAGATGGATTCGCTACCGACTTAGCGCTGTCAAGTGATAGCAAGTTTCTTTACGCTTCCTATCCAAATTTAAGCGGTGCTGGCGGCAAAGTTTATGTTTTTGATGTGGAGGAATTTGTCAAAACATTGACCAACCCCGGTCAATTCCAAGTAGATGCCAAAGGTCGGGGTGTTGGGCTGCCGTTGTTTGACAGCGCTACGGCACGAACTGCTACGGTTGCTGACTTGTCAGCGATACCAATTGACAATATTAATCCAGCGGTTAGTATTGCTGCTGATTTTCAGATTCTGACCGACGCGAACAACCAATATACTTACGGCGTGCCGCCGGGAAGTAAGAAAGCTCCCGTTTCTGTGACTAACCCTCGCGGTTTGGCGGCGACACCGCTGGATTGGCTGGATTTAATTGAACCTCTGGATACTAGCGAGACTTCAGAAAATCCCCTTAACCCAAAGTTCCAATGGACTTTTGACAATCTACCTACTCAGGACATTGAAGAGGTTAATCTCTTCGTCAGCGTGTTTGACGAAGGTGAGGGACTGTTGCCGTGGGATAAAGTAGTTGATTTACCCGACCCTAACGGTAACAAATTTCTCTCCGACCAAGGATTGAGCAAACCGCAGCAGTTAGGTTTACTGACAAAACCTTGGAACACATCTTCTTACCACGGTCAAGAAAACGATTTCAACCCCAACCGCATTTTAACTGCGACGTGGCAGAAAGATAGCAACAATATCGGCAAGTGGACTTTCGATGGCGGTCAAACATTTACTCAGGGAACAAATACCAGCTTTACACTTCCTCCCAGTCTCAAATTGACTGCTGGCCAGGAGTACAATTGGGCTGTTGAAGCTTGGAATAAAGAAGGAAAACGCAACGAGGAGTTTGGTAATTTCTGGACGCCGCTACCGCCAGCCCTCAACGGTGACGATACCTTCAGCAGCGTCACCGTGCTGACCCACGGCTTTAAACCTCCATTTTTTAACGAGCCGGGAATTCCTTCAGAGTTTTACCAAATGGGTAATAGCATTGCCAATGCAGGTATCGACGGCGGCGGTTTGATGATGAAGTACGACCTGCCTACAGGTTACTGGGTTCCAATTAACAAATATGGTGCAGTTTCCCCAGACTTCCAAGCAGGTTTGAATCCCAAAACCGACCCAAACTATCTGACTAAGCTGGGAAGTTATATAGCTCCATACCTTGCGAAAAAACAACCGTTAGTCCTGCTGAATAACTGGTCAGAAAATAATGAATCGGCAGTTCCTGATTCAGGCTTCACAGAAGCGGCAGCAGATGCTTTCTTTACTTCCCTCGTGCAGTTGGATGGAGTGTTGAAGGATGAAACTAGCACGGCTAAACAAGGCGCACTTTTCAATTCACCGCTGCACTTTGTTGGTTTCAGTCGGGGTACTGTTGTTAACAGCGAAATTATTCAGCGTTTGGGTACTTATTTTCCTGATGCTGGCGGCAAACCCAACTCTGGTACTCGCGACCTTCAGATGACAACTTTAGACCCCCACGATTTCAAGCAACCGGGTCTAAAGGTGCCACTAGGGGATTTCAGCGATTTCCGCGAACCGAAAGTTCAGGTGTGGAAAAATGTTACTTTTGCCGACAATTACTATCAAACAGTTCCCAATCTATTGAGCGGTACACTTACGCCGGCAGGTCGCGATATTCCCAATCTACCGTCTACTGAGGATAAGACAACGGCTCCAGGAGTTAAGTTTCCACGAGAAGGTTGGAGGTCAGAAAATCCCAATTCTCAGGCTAAGCTATTAGGAGAACCAGATTTGCCGGTTTTGTTGGGAACTAATAAAAGTAACCCAGATTATAATAAAAGCCGTGCTGGGTTTACGAGGGAAACAGATCCTATTTTTGGAACTGGAGGTGTACACGGACGTGTTGTGAGTTGGTACGGAGGAACATCCGACTTGCTTCCAACTAACTTTCCGTCCAATGAAAACTTAGAAGTTAATCCTGTATTTCGTCGGCGAGGGGATGGATATCGGGAACAGTTGTTCGATAAAGACTTTTCATTTAGCAATAGTGTTTTGACAGGCCCGGCTCGCGTTAGCCCTTGGTATACGCCGGAAAGCAAATTCCAACACGATGCAGATGCTGCTCCTTGGGAAGGGATTGGTACGGGCTGGTTTTATTCGGCTATGGGTGGCGGTTACAGTTCGCGCCCTAAAACAAATGTAGAGCGTATCCCGCTAGATTTTGACAATACTTATGATGCCAGGATGCGAGGAGACGCGGCGGTTCCTACTTTGTTTAATGGGAATTTTGATGCTGTTTTCGATCCGAAGGGAGTGACTCGAACTCCTTTGTCTAAGGGTCTACCTGGGTGGTCGTTCCACAACGGTCAATCCGCAAATATTGATTTAGTTCAAAGTTTGGAAGATGTAAAACTTATCCAAGGGAACAGCGAACCAAACTATGCCTTTAAGTTAGAAAGCAGCGGGGTGAAGGAAATTGTTCACAATCGGTTTGTTGTACCCGATTGGGGTGCTCTTCGATTCGATCTGCACGCACCAAAGATTGCCAATAGCTCTAAGGCCAAATCTAAAGGTACGCTTGATGTGACTATTCGACCATCAGATCCATCAATTCAACCGTTTTCTCAAACAATAACTCTTCAAAAAGCTGAAAATCAAACGGACAGTAATAAAGCTCCGGCTAGTTACCTAACAGATAAATACAAAGTAGATTACGGGATAAAAGGCTTTGAATCTTTCTCTGTGGATGTACCAGAAAAACTTCGCGGTCAACCAGCAACTGTTGAATTCAAGCTCGATAGCAAAGCATCTATTCCGGTATATCTAGATAATGTCTTTTTCCAAAGCGAGTCGCTGAGGTTTAGCAATCCAACTACAGCAAGAACTGACCTACTGACTAATAATACCTATCAAAATAACTATTTGATAGAGAAGCCACAGTACACTGTTTCCTATAATGGCAAAAAAAATACACCTAACTGGGTTAGTTGGGTTCTCGATGGCTCATGGCCAGGAAATATTAAAAGTAAAGACAGACCTCGTGAGTTTGCGGTAGACCCCGATTTAAATAGTTCCTTTTACCAGGTTCCTAATAAAGACTATGAGTTCGATAGTCAAATCAACTATAATGAGGACGAGTATAAGGTATTTAATCTTGAAAAGCCAGCTATCTTCTGGCCAGTACGGGGACACATGAGTGCTTCTAACGACCGAAATAGAAGCACAAAGGATATGTATGCTAGTTTCTTAACTACGAATATTGTTCCTCAAGATTCCAAGGGAAATGAAGGGGCTTGGCGCGGTTTGGAAAAGAAACTACAGGATTTGGCGCGTCTTAAAAATGAACAAAAACAGCCAACACCTTATAAGTTCTATATCTCTTCTGGTGTCTACGGTGCTGGTGGTGGAGAGTTAACAAAATATTCTACTCCTCCTACTGTGACAGTTTTAAACGAAAGAGGAAGAGTTGTGGAAGCTCCACTTAAGGATAATCCCAATTCTTTTGAAAATTTCAAAACAGCGGACGGCACTCGAACGATAACAGTTCCTAGTGCTCTCTGGAAAGTTGTGCTGGGATTCAAGCCAAATTCAACATCTGACAAGCCAGATTATTACTTTGCTTTTTGGATGCCGAACAATTCCTATGAAATTCAGAAGAGCCTAGATTACACGACAAAAGATGCCAAGGGAAATATTATAGTCAAAAATAATACCTTGGGCTGGGAAAAGCGTTTAATTCCCATTGGCAAGCTAGAAGAAAGACTTAATGCAGATTTAGAAAAATCTGGTGACTCATTTAGATATGACTTTCTTTCTCAGATTAAAGACCCTAACAGCAAGGACAAAATGAAAAAAAACATATCCCTTCTTCCCCAAAAACCTGGTTAAACTAACTTCCTCTTTTGCTGAGGGTAGGTAATTAGTTGATATATAGCAATCCTCAATCATTCATGAGGATTTGTAGGGGTAGTGCCCCGTGCCTACCCCAGCATCTAAGGGCAACCACGGGGGGATTGCCCCTACAAAAATTATCCAAATGATTTAGGATCGCTATAGCGCGTCTAAATCATTTGTATAGATATGTAGGGGCGATGCCAAGAGAGTCGGCCCTGACAATCACGGGATTCTTCAGGGGGGATTACCCTTACCAAGATTATACAATTCATTTAGACGTGCTATAGTAGCTACGAATTAGTCTTCACTGTTCCAAATAGTGCCATCAGGCATGATGGTATCTTTAAAGTAAGCGTCTGTAAAAATAGCCATTTCAGATTTGTTACCTCTAATTTCATCCAGATCCAACTCAGTACCAAAAAAGTTAGTTCTCGTCAAGTCAGTCCGAGAAAAACGAACTCTATCTTTAAACTTAGCATTCCTAAAATCACTATCGGTTAAGTTAGCATCACCAAAACTTGTTTTAATCATCTCTGCTCCACTTAAGTTTGCTCTACTCAAATTCGCGTCGTAAAACTTAGTCTCCTGCAAATCGGTTTGAGTCAAATTCGCCCCAGTCAAATCCGCTCTGCCAAAGTTAGCCCGCCACAGACAAGCTCCGCTCAGGTTAGCCCCAGTCAAATCCGCATTTTCAAAATGTGCGTAGGCCAAGTCAAGGTCGCTCAAATCTGAGCCACTAAAATTGATTCCTTGTCCGTAAAAAACCAGGGATTCCAAGTCACTTTCCTTGAAGTTAGCTCCACTCAAGTTCACTCCACTTAAGTAGCGCTCCTTAGACTGCTCGTTGCTCAATTTCACTTTAATCAAAGAAAAGTCTCTCTCCCCAGCCTCATAGCGCCTCAGCACTTCTTCCAACCACAACTGTTTTCTACTGTTGCATATTCTCATCCATTCTGCTTCTTCTTCTTCGTTCATGACTTTATTCCTAGAATCTGTTGAGAATAAAAGTGTTGATACTACTAAAATAACTCAATCTTTGAAAAACAGCAAATACTTACTTCGGGAGCAAATTTTTATCAACTCGTGGCATCACAGATTCGCAGAAGCGAACATCGACAGACAGTCAATACGATTTTGTTTCTAATATCCCCAATTCTGCTATTAAGGAAAGGCTCAAGAAAGTGCAGAAGGTTCTTCCACAATAGCTCACATTCTGGCTAAAATAGACTTTATTGAGATCGCAATTCCCGTCGGATTGACCGTCGAACTCACGTTTGAGGAGAAGTCTATTTACTTTAGCTATTGTTTCGCACGCTGCCATCGGGCATCAGGGTTTCCTCAAAATAGCAATCTCGAAATTCGACCCCAAATATATCATCTTTCACCCCGAAGTCGGCTTCCCGGAAGTCAGTTCTGGTCAACTTGGCTTTTTGAAAATAAACACTGTGTAATCTAGCTCCCTTGAAGGTTGCCTCCGTCAAATTATTGGAGATAAAGCTGAAACTGCCTATTCTTGCCTTATTAAATTTGGCTCTACTGAAATCGGCACACCAAAAACTCCCCTCAGCGAACCCAGCTCCCGTAAAGTCGGCTCCGCTCAAATTGGCATAGGCAAAAACTGATTGGAAGAAACCGGTTTCGCGCAAAATAGCATTGCTAAAATCTGCTCCTTCAAAATTGCTTTGATCGAAATCAACCCTAGTCAAGTCAGCCCCCCGCAAAATCACTCCATTCATGTAGGGTCCGAGCTCTTGGATACTACTATTACGCAAAATAATACCGCTCAAATCCAATCCTTTTAATTGTCCGAGCTCCCAAGACCTGCGTTCCCGGCTGCAATTGGGACTCTCTACCATCAAGCCGCTGAAATTTCTTTCCCCAGCCGCATAACGATTGATGATATCTGTAAACAGCATCTTTTGCATTTGGAAAATAGCGGTATCTATCTGCGCTCCCTGAAAGTTAGCACCTTCAATATTCGCGTCAACCAAGAATGTCATGCTAAAATCTGCCGAGGTACAATTAGCATCAATCAACTGAACATCACTCAAATCAGCTCCCCACAAATTAGCGCGACTGAGATTAGCACCTTCCAGGTCAACCTCTCGTAAGTCAGCATCACTGAGGTCAGCTTCTTCTAAGCAAGCATTACTTAAGTTAGCGCGACTGAGATTAGCACTGATCAGGTTAGCTTGAGCTAGATGGGCTCCGCTGAGATTGGTTTCTCTCAAATTAGCACCCCTCAAATCAGCACCACTGAGCTCGATGCCACTTAAGTTCATGTTTGCTAGATTGGCATCGACTAAGCTGATTGCCGAGAAATATCTCTCGCCATCGGCATAGCGTCTGAGCAATTCTTCAGCGTCCATAGCTATCCTAGTAAAGGTCTTTTATGTTTACACTATCCATCATACTTTATTCACGCAGGAGCGATCCTATTTCTTACAGCAAAAAGGTGCGCCTCGCGCACCCTACACCACCAAATATGAACAATCAACAGTCAACAATTAACTAATGACTAGAAAGGTTTATTAGTAGGTTTAAAACCCTGCTTTTTAAAATAGGTTCGGAATACCTCTTGAGCAATTGGTGCCGCCGAAACTGAACCAAATCCGCCGCCTTCAACAATAACTGCGATCGCAACTTCCGGCTTGTCAGCGGGAGCAAAACCTACATACATAGAATTGTCAGGATAACCGGGCATTTCCACAGTTCCAGTTTTACCAGCACTTAAAGGAATAGTACCGTCATTCATGGCGCGGGCTGTACCTTTTTTCACCACGTCAATCAATCCTTGTTTAACGACGTTTAAAGTAGCAGGTTTAATAGCAGTTTTAATTTTTTTAGTGATGGGCGTATTGGTTTGAGAAGCCAACAAATGCGGCTGCACTCGATAACCGCCGTTGGCAATAGTTGATACCATCACTGCCAATTCTAGGGGAGTACAAAGTACCAAACCCTGACCGATCGACATTGTTACCGTATCGCCAACATACCAATCTTCCCCGTACATTTTCTGTTTCTCTGCTGGGATCGGAACTTGACCGTGATTGGCTGCATCCAACCCCAAAAGGTCTAAGTTAATCGTGCCGCCAATGCCCATTTCCTTAGCCCATTTCGCCATTTGTTCCGGTCCTGCAGCCATGCCTATTTGATAAAAAAATGTATTGCTGCTGTAGGCCAAAGCGTCGCGGAAACCGATAACGCCGTAACCGCCGCTGTGTTCGTTAAAGGTAATTCCGCCGATCGTAATTGAAGAAGAAGTGCTCACAGTCGAGTCAGCAGAAAACTTGCCCGACTCGATCGCAGCTACAGAAGTTACAATCTTAAAAGTGCTGCCGACTGGATAGCCTTGAACAGCCCGATTTAAAAACGGTTTTTCTGGCCCTTGGAGCCGATCCCATTCTTTTTGAGTTACCTTGCGGGTGAAAATATTGGGGTCAAAGGTAGGCCAACTAGCCATTGTTAAAATCGCTCCGGTTTTCACGTCGATCGCCACAACTGCACCCAGGCGATCGCCCAAAGCCTTTTCTGCAGTTTTCTGCATATCTAAATCCAAAGTTAGCTGCACGGGTTTGCCGGGAACAGGATCTTTTACACCTAAATCTTGGATTTCCTCGCCCTTAGCATTCACCTCGATCAAACGGCTTCCCCAAACGCCTTCTAAAGTTTTATTGGCTAATTTTTCAACTCCCATCTGACCGACGATCATTCCCATCGGATATGTAGGATTAGCTTTTAATTCGTCTAAAGTAGCTTCGCCGACGTATCCCAAAAGGTGAGCTGCTAGTTGCTCGTTGGGATTGTCTCGGCTCGATTCGGCGCGAATTTCAACTCCCTGCAAAGTATTAGCTTGTTCTCCCAAGGCGACGAAAGTACCGACATCGATATTTTTACTAATTCGCACTGGGAGGGCAGATTTGTAGCCTGCTTCATCGATTTTTTTGAGAATTTCGGTCGCGGGAAGTTTGACGATCGGGCCGAGTGTAGCGGCGACTTCTTGCCACTCCTTGACCGATCGCTCTTTTGGCCACAGATAGACCGATCGAGATACGCGGTTAGCCGCAAAAATTTTGCCGTTGCGGTCTAAAATTTGACCGCGGTTCGCTGCGACAGAAACAGGGCGAATGCGGTTATTTTCCGCCCGCTGTCGGTTGTAAGCTCCTTGTACCAGTTGCAGTTCGGCGAGACGAAATACCGGCAGCGTCACCAAAGTAGTGACTACCAGCATAAAAACCATCACTTGGAACGATCGGCTGCGCTGCCGCCCTGCATTATCAAAGCCATTTTTGTCGAATCGGACTTTAGAGTTAAAAGAAAAATCGCCAGCCATATTAATTAATCTGCTCTTTTTATCCAACTAACAGGTAGATACGGTTGCCATCCGGATTATTTGACGGAAGATGCAACCATTATAACTTCTCACTCTTTAGTTACAGACATAAATTCTACCGGTAGGCAGACGAATCTGCCAGATTTTGTGATTAAAGTAGCTTTTAAATATCAAGTTTTTATGACAATTCAAATTTTAAGGAGGTACGGGCGCTGTGGAACCGATCGATTTTTTGATTGCTTGGCTGGTGACGGGCAGCAGCTTGCTGCTAATTTCTCAACTGCCAATCGGTGTGGAAATTGACAGCACACCGAAAGCCGTAATTTCCGCTGCGGTGTTGGGATTGTTGAATGTTTTAATTTTGCCAATTTTGAAAGCAGTTTTTTTCGTGCCGAACTTGCTGACGCTGGGATTGCTTTCCGGCGTCTTTGCTTTTGTGATGAACGCGATCGTTTTTGCCTCTGCTGCGAAGCTAGTGGAAGGATTTCGCCTGCGGATGGGCCTGTGGAGCGCGGTATTGGGGGCGATCGCCCTGGCAGCAGTTAGCAGTTTTATCAATAGCGCGCTGATTTAGCAATTTCCCCAGAAAAAGGGCGATCGAAATCGCCCGATATTTCCACACATTCTTCCTTCTTCTTTCTCCCTTCTTAGTTGTCCCTTCTTCCCTCTTCCTTCTTCCTTCTTACTTCCCAATCACCGACTTATAGGCTGTCACTTTGATGTCAATTCCAGTAATATCTGTCCCGACAACTACAGCGGCGGCTCCTAAGTTTAATGCTTTCTTTGCCATTTCTGGCCCGGCGATTCCGCCTTCGCAGATAACTGGAACCTTAAGCTTTTCTACCATTTGGGCTAGCAAATCAAATCCGGGGGGCGAGAAACTTTGCGTCTGGGGAGTGTAGCCAAAAAGAGTAGTTGCGACAGTATCTGCACCAGCTCGGGCCGCCGCGATCGCAGCTTCGATCGTGTCTACATCCGCCATCACCAATTTTCCTAATTCGCTGTGAATTCGATCGATTAACGTTTTTAACTCTTCGCCAGCAGGACGGTTTCGCAAAGTAGCGTCAACGGCGATAATATCGGCTCCAGAAATGGCGATCGCCCGCGCGTCTTCAAACCGAGGAGTAATGTAAATCTCGCATCCCGGCAATTGCTGCTTCCAAATCCCAATTATCGGAGCCGATACCTGTTTTCGCACCGCCGCCACGTGAGCCGGAGAATCAATCCGCACCCCCGCAGCCCCTCGATTGACAGCGGTGCGAGCCATTGCCGCAATGACGATCGGATCGTGCAGCGGCGAATCGGCAGGTGCTTGACAAGAAACAATTAATCCTGTAGGAATTTGACAATTAATCATGGGGAATTGGGAATTGGGCATTGGGAATTGGGAATTGGGCATAGGGCATTGGGCATTGGGCATGGGGCATTGGGCATCGGGCATCGGGCATCGGGCATCGGGCATCGGGCATCGGGCATTGGGAATTGGGCGAGCGCGAAGCGGAGGGATTGGGAATTGGGATTTTTTTGTAATTTATTCCCTGTGTCCTATGGAACTCAAATAAGCGTTAAGTTTTGGTAGTAATTTATCAACAATTGGTTTAAATTTGCTTACTTCTTCGCTTGTGATAAGTTGTCTAGCATACGCTAATCTTAACCAGTTTACTGTTTCGTACAAAGAGCCTCTGGCAATTTTTACAAAACGCCGATTATCGGGAGTCATTATAACGACCTCTTCCTTCAGCAATATTAGCACAGACACTATCAGCAGACCGAACGATCTGTTTGCCGATCGTATCTTTTGTGAAGTAATCC
>NZ_JBARVX010000034.1:0-15555 GCF_049646505.1 Microcoleus sp. | reverse complement strand
TCATATCAAATCCTCTCTTCATCGGAATAGTAAATTCACTGTTGACTGTTGACTGTTGACTGTTGACTGTTGACTGTTGACTGTTAACTGTTGACTGTTAACAGTTAACATCATGAGGAGTGCAACCGGAATTGATATCATGTATTTGTGCCATCTGGAGTAGGGGGTTTAAATCAAGATTCAGTGATACTTTGCGAACAGATTCGAGTTATTGACAAATCTAGAATTATTAGGATAATCGGTCATTTAGATGACAATTATATGGATGGGCTGGCAGTAGCTCTGCGTGCGATTTTAGGTTTGTGAGCGATCGCACCAACTACCCTCAAAAAACCAACAATGGTATGTTTAACTGAGGAATGAAAATTTAATAACTTAAGCGATTTCTCGTTACCAGGCTCTGCCTGGTAATGCAGATCCCGAGGCTCTGCCTCCTTCTATTTCCTTTCCTTACAGGATAGAGGACTGTAGGAGGTGCTTAAGTTATTAAGTTTTCGATCCTTACCAACTAAAGCGGCGATACTTTATCCCGTTCAACTTCCTCGCCGGGAGTCGTTTTGCCGTTCAAAATTGTGCCATCATCAGGGGGATTTTGCGGGCGATCGCGTTTCGTAAAGCGATCGCGAGTCGAGACAATCACCACATACAAAACCGGTACTATAAACAAACTCAAGAAAGTAGAAACAACCATCCCCCCCGCCACCGCATTCCCTAGCGATCGGCGGCTCGCAGCCCCCGCACCCTCTGGGTTGATCAGAGGAGCAATACCCAAGATAAAAGACAGAGAAGTCATTAAAATCGGTCGCAAACGCTCTTGAGCCGCTTCAACTGCTGCCTTAGTAACTGAATACCCCTGCTCCCGCAACTGATTAGCAAACTCCACGATTAAAATCGCATTTTTACTGGCCAACCCAATCAGCATCACCAAACCAATCTGGCAATAAACATCATTCGCCAAACCCCGCAGCGACTGAGCTAAAAGTGCGCCTAAAATCGCCAGAGGAACCGCCAGCAAAATAATGAAAGGATCGACATAATTTTCGTACTGAGCCGCCAAAACCAAGAACACAAAAATCAGCCCCAAACCAAAAATAATTGGAGCTTGACCCCCAGACTCAATTTCTTCTAAAGAAGTCCCCGACCATTCATAGCCAAAACCTGCTGGTAAAACTTGACTTGCCAGCTTTTCCATCGATTTAATCGCCTGTCCAGAACTCGCTCCCGGAGCCGGAGAACCCGTAATTTCAATTGACCTGTATAAATTGTAGTGATTAATAGTTTGGGCTCCCACCACCGGAGTTAGCTTCACCAAATTGCTCAAAGAAATCATTTCATTCTTTCCAGATCGGACATACAATTTACCGATATCTTCAGGGTTGCTGCGAAACTGTTTGTCCGCCTGAACGTACACCCGATAATTCCGCTGCTCCAGATTAAAATCGTTGACGTACTGCGAACCCAGAGCCGTTTGCAGCGTACTGAAAATATCATCAAGAGAAATATCCAAAGCCTTAGCTCGATTGCGGTCAACCTCCACAATTAACTGAGGTGTATTCGCTGCAAACGTACTGAATACCGCCTGCAATCCCGGTGTCTGATTCGCCTGCTTCAAAATCGTGCCCATTGTCTGAACCATAGCATCTAAACCGCTGTTACCTTTGCGGTCTTGCAATTGAAATTGGAAGCCTCCAAATTGACCTAAACCTTGAATGGCTGGGGGATTCACCGGAAAAATTCTAGCTTCTGGAATCGCCATCAGCTTGTCGCGCAAGCCGCCAATAATTGCTTGTACAGTTTGACTTTCTCCGCGACGTTCGCTCCAGGGTTTAAGCGTAGTAAAAATAATACCTTGGTTGGAAGTGCTACCGCTAAAACCGAAGCCGCCCACGGTAAAAGTCCCGACAACTTCAGGAAGTTTAAGAATTTCTTGCTCAACTTCATCCATCACTTGCCGAGTATATTGCAGCGAAACACCTTGCGGCCCTTGAATAATTGTCAGAAAATATCCCTGGTCTTCCTCTGGGATAAATGCTGTCGGTACTGATAGATAAAGCCAAGCGGTTAATCCCAGAGAAGCGATGAATACGAGGGTGACAGCAGTTTTAAATCTTGTGAGAAATATTAAGGATTCCCGATATTGCCGCTGCATCCAATCGAGCATTCTATTAAAACGATCGAACACCCAACCCAGCGGCCCGCCATACTTCTGCCCCCGCCGCAGCAATAAAGCTGCCAGCGAGGGCGTGAGGGTAATAGCCATAAAGGTAGAAAGCAGTACAGAAAAAGCAATTGTCAGCGCAAATTGTTTGTAAAGTGCTCCCGTAGTTCCGGGAAAAAATGCCACTGGGACGAACACTGCCATCAACACTAAGGAAGTCGCAATCACAGCGCTAAAAAGCTCCCGCATTGACTCGAAAGCTGCTTGGCGGGCACTCATGCCTTGGCGAATCAAACGGTCGATATTTTCTACTACAATAATAGCGTCGTCAACCACCAACCCCGTCGCTAGTGTTAGACCAAACAGAGATAAGCTGTTAATCGTAAATCCGAAAACTTTGATAAAAGCAAAAGTTCCAATCAAAGAAATTGGAATTGTGATAGTGGGAATAATAGTAGTCCGCCAGTCTTGCAAGAAAACAAAAATTACTATCACTACTAGCAGAACTGCTTCAAATAGCGTTTTTATGACTTCTGCCATCGACTCTTGGACAAATAAAGTCGTGTCCAGCGCTACTCTGTGTATCAAGCCGGGAGGGAAACTAACAGCTAGTTTTTCCATTTCTGCTTTGACTGCATTGGCAACATTCAAAGCATTACTTCCCGGCAGTTGGTAAATCCCTAAACCTACGGCATCATTGGCTCTAAATCTCAGAAAAGAGTTGTAGTTTTCTGCTCCTAATTCAGCTCTTCCCACCTCTTTTAATTTAACTAACGTTCCGTTTGCCTCTGTTTTGAGGACAATGTTTTCAAATTCTGCGGGTTCTTTGAGGCGACTTTCAGCACGCAAGTCAATTTGATACATTTGCCCGTCTGGAGCTGGTTCTTGACCAACTCTGCCGGCACCAACTTGCAAGTTTTGTTCGTTAAGCGCCCTGGTTACGTCTTGCATTGTAAGACGGCGAGCTGCTAACTTATTGGGGTCTATCCACAGGCGCATTGCGTAGCGGCGTTCTCCAAAAATTCGCACGTCGCCAACGCCTTTTACCCGCTTTAGGGCATCTGCTAAATACAAGTCGGCGTAATTGCTTAAAAATATGGTGTCGTATTCTTGATTTTCTGTAAATAAGCCGATCGCCAGCAAGAGACTGCTAGATTGTTTTGTAACTCTCACTCCCGTGCGCTGTACGACATCTGGTAGTTGCGGTTGGGCGACTGCAACTCGATTTTGAACATCGACTGCGGCAATATCTTTGTTGCGCGAGGCGTCAAAGGTGGCTGTGATGCTACTGGTGCCGTCATTACTGCTGCTAGAAGTTAGATATTTTAGTCCTTCAACGCCGTTAATTTGCCTCTCTAGGATGTTTGTTACCGAATTTTCGACAATTTCGGCACTCGCCCCGCTGTAGTTGGCTGTGACGGTGATTTGGGTGGGGCTGATGTCGGGGAAGCGTTCGATCGGCAGTGTCGGAATACTAATTGCGCCTACCAAAACGATAACTATGGCGCAGACGCTAGCAAATACTGGTCGTTTAATAAAGAAATCTGCAAACATTATTTGGGTAATGGGTAGCTTTTTAAGGTGTGGCTAAGGCGTGTTTTCTTGCCTGCCAATTTCGATTCCGCACCCCATAATTCCCCTAAATAAGGGGGAATTTGAGAGCGTCGATCGGGGATTAATTTTTGCCGGTTGCGGGTAATTTTGTGCTTTTACCTGCTCCGGTTTCTGGCTCTTGAGCCATCACCGGAGCACCGTCAGTCAAGTTGAGAATGCCCGCTACAATGACTTTTTCTCCTGCTTTCAAGCCTTCGATAACTTGATAATTATTCCCCTCAATGGTTCCCACTTTCACGGGCTTTTGCCGCGCTATTAAAGGTGGCATTCCAGGTTTTGGCTGTTCGGGCTTTTGAGCTGTAAAGACAAATGTTTGCCCTCCTAAGCGAGTGACTGCTGTGACTGGAACTAAAATTCCTGGCTTTTGGTCCCAGATGACTCTGGCTTTGACAAACTGGAGATTCAGCAGTTCGCCGCCTGGGTTGGGAAAGGTGGCTTTAGCTAAAATTGTTTGGGAGTTGGCGCTGACGTTGGGGGAGATAAAACTGATTTGACCTTTGGCGATCGCATTTCCTCGATCGTCGAGCATTTCTACAGGCAAACCCAACCGTAATTGCGACATCCGCTGCAGAGGAATGGATAACCGCAAGTCTAGCAGTTGGTTCTCAGTTAAGGTGGCGATCGCATCACCTTTGTTCAAGTAGTCGCCGACTTTCACGGGTATGTCGCCGATAATGCCGCCGAAGGGCGCGGTGACAGAAGTATCTTGCAGTTGTACCTCAAAACCGCGCACTTGAGCGGTGGCCTCGGCAACTTGGGCTCGGGCTTGATCGATCTGTTCTGGGCGGGTGCCGTTGGCTAACTCGGCTAATTTGGCTTTGGCTTGTGCGACTTCTGCTTCGCCTTTGGCTATTTCCTCCCGGCGCGAACCGTTTTGTGATTGCTGCAAAGCTTGCCGCTGCTGCTGCAAGGCTGCTGTGCGCCGATCGATCTCGGCTTGTCTGTTTTTTTGCCGCTGTTCTAATCGCCTTTGAGCTTCTCGGAGGTTGGCTTTGGCGCTGCTTTCTTTTTGGATGTATTCCTGCAGGGTGTTTGCGGATGCTGCGCCTTCTTTGGCTAATACTTGATATCTGGCAAGTTGCTGGCTAGCTAGCTTTGCTTCGGCCGTGTTTGCTTCAATTTGGGCTTTTGCTTGGGCGATGTCTTCTAGGAGGCTGCCTGTTTGGGCATCGGCGAGATCGGCTTCGGCTTGGCTAACGCGGGCTTGGGCTTGACCTATTTCTTCGGGCCGAGAACCCGATCGCAGTTGAGCTAAGTTGGCGATTGCTTGGGCGACTTGGGCTTGTGCTTGGGCGATTTCTTCTGGTCTCGATCCTGCTTGCAGTTCGGCCAAGCGGGACTCAGCGCGGATCAGGTTGGCTTGGGATTGCCTCAAGTCAGCTTGGGCGCTGTCGTTTTTCATCCGGGCGATGGCTTGTCCTTTGTCGATCGAGTCCCCGGATTTGACAAAAATCTCTGTGACTAGCCCTTCTGTTTGGGGTTTGATTTCTACTGAGCGTTTTGCCTCTAAGCTGCTGACAAATTCCGAGGTATCTTGGACTGAGCTGGATTCTACGGTGGCGATTTTGACTGGTATGCCTTGGGATTGACCTGCTGCTGCTTGTTGCGGCGGGCGATTGTGAGTCGATTGCCACAGGTACCAGCCGAAACCTCCGCCTGTGACGATCGCGAGCGCGGCAATTAGCAGCCAGCGCGAGCGCGGTTTACCAGGGCGGGGGCGATCGTCGTCGGCAACGGCGGGAAAATCTTCCGCTCGATCGATTTCTGCATCAGTTGGTTGCAGTTCCGGTGGGTCAGTAGATTTTTGCTTTTGCTCTTCAACAACGGATTCTGGCGATTTAGAATAACTCATTTGCAGCACCACTTATATTTTTTTGTACATCTGAACTTATCTAGACTTTGGCGAAATCTGCGATCTCTGCGACGCTTTGCTCTTGGGCTAGTTGCTCCGTCAACCACTGTATTTCTGATTCCAGCACACAGTTGCAGCGATCGCGAGCGGCGAATTGATAGTTGTCGGTTAGCGGATATTCGCTCTTGAGGCTTTCGATGTACTCTTGCCGGATGTAACAGACTCGCAAGCGGTGTTCCAACAATTTGAGCCGTTCGGCAGGTTCTAAGTAGCCAAAAAAGAAAAACTTGATTTTGAAGCGGGAACCGCTGTTAACCCAGCTTTCTTTAGGGTGTTCGAGCATTTTTTGCCGCCAGAGTTCGCGTCCTTTGGCGGTAATTCCGTAGATTTTGCGCGGACTGCCCGCATCTCCGGCTTCTTCGGCAATTACCGAAATCTGGCCTCGCTCTTCCAAGCGCTTCAGCAGCGGGTAAATCGCTCCGTAGTTAACACTGATGTAACTGCTCATAAACAGCTCCAGTAGTTGCTTTAGCCGATAGCCGTGCAGGGGTTGCCACTGTAGCAGCCCGAGGGCTGATAATTCAAGCATTTATATCAAACTGATATTGTAGTATGGATTATTGTACAACTATATCTAGCTCGAGGACGATCGGGTAAATCGTTAATTTCCCATAAAATTGAGATATATATATCTATTTAATTATTTTTGTCAATCCCCTAAAGATATAAATATCTACCTGCGAAGTTAGTAGATTTTGAAATATTTGAAAAAGAAAATCAACTCCCAGCAATCATTCTAAACACCCATCCAAGAAGCATCACGCTCAAAAAAATCACGCCTCCAACAATTAACATCAAACCCAACAGCAAAGCAGCGACAAACAGCCAGTCGGCTTTTTTACCTGGTTCGGGGGAACCTAAATGAGCATCCAGCAATTCTATATTTTTGACATTAGCTTTCCAAGCAACATCTAATAAGTCTCCAGCCACAGGTACAGTGCCAGCAACTGTATCAAATACGATGTTAGCGGCCATCTTGACTAAAGTTTCTTGCGGCACTCCCATTTGAGCAGATTTAAAGACAACATAACCTGCAAAAATTGAGCCGACTAAATCACCTCCACCAGGGATAAGTCCCAATATCGGATCGAGTCCGATGCGGTATTTTGTACCGGGAATCGGAATTGCATTGTCTAGTAAATGGCTGATTTGCCGCAGACGACGCAAGGATGCAGCCTGAGATTTGTTGCCAGTATTTGTGGATGAATTTTGTATAGGAGAACGAGACATTTAGATTACTCCTGACTGTATTTCTTAGTCCGCGTAGGCGGACTTCGTTTTTGTAGAAGCGATTTCAATCGCCAAATTATCTTTCATCATACAGAGAAACCCGGTTTTTGTTCAAAACCGGGTTTCTTGCTTCTAGCTAGCTGCGGGCTGTTAGTTTAGCCTGCTATTTGTTGCCTTCGGTAAAGTCGGCATCGATCACGTCGTCACCGCCGTCAGTAGGGCCGCCAGTCGGGCCACCAGTCGGGCCGCCAGTCGGGCCGCCAGTGGAACCGTCTGCTTGCTGGTACAGGTTGCTGCTGACAGCGTAGAACGCTTGCTGCAACTCGGTTGTCAGTGTGTTGATGGCTGTGTCGTCTTCTTTGGCGATCGCCTCGCGCAAGTCTTTAATCAACCCTTCAACTTTAGTCTTGTCAGCATCTGGGACTTTATCGCCCAATTCTGCCAACTGTTTCTCGATTTGATAGGCTAAAGAGTCGGCTTGGTTTTTGCGATCGATCTTTTCGCGGCGTTCCTTGTCAGCAGAAGCATTTGCTTCGGCTTCTTTCACCATCTTCTCGACTTCATTGCTGGGCAGTGTAGAAGCACCGGTAATGCTAATCGATTGCTCTTTCCCAGTACCTTTATCCTTGGCAGCTACATTCAAAATACCGTTAGCGTCGATATCGAAAGTAACTTCGATTTGCGGTACGCCGCGGGGTGCCGGCGGAACTCCATCTAAGCGGAAAGTTCCCAAACCTTTGTTATCAACCGACATTTCCCGTTCGCCTTGCAAAACGTGAATTTCTACGTTTGTTTGGCCGTCTACAGCAGTCGAGAAAGTTTCCGACTTCTTGGTAGGAATAGTGGTGTTGCGGGGAATGATTTTGGTCATCACGCCGCCCAAGGTTTCGACACCGAGAGACAGCGGGGTAACGTCGAGCAACAAGATGTCTTTGACTTCCCCGGAAAGCACGCCGGCTTGAATTGCTGCGCCGACTGCAACCACTTCGTCCGGGTTTACTGTTTGGTTGGGCTCTTTGCCGAGGATTTTTTTGACCAGTTCTTGCACCGCAGGAATCCGCGTAGAACCGCCTACCAATACAACTTCATTAATTGCAGATTTGTCTAATTTGGCGTCGCGGATTGCGTTTTCTACCGGGATGCGGGAGCGATCGATCAAATCCGAGCACAGTTCTTCAAACTTGCCCCGCGTCAAAGTCGTGTCCAAATGTTTTGGCCCGTCTTGAGTCGCGGTAATAAACGGCAAGTTGATTTCTGCTTGAGTAACGCTAGACAGTTCAATCTTGGCTTTTTCGGCTGCTTCTGTCAGGCGCTGCAGTGCTTGTTTGTCTTTGCGGAGGTCAATTCCTTCGGCTTTTTGGAATTCGTTAGCAATGAAATCGACGATTTTTTTGTCGAAGTCGTCACCGCCGAGGTGAGTGTCTCCGCTGGTTGCGAGCACTTCAAATACGCCGTCGCCGACTTCGAGAATCGATACGTCGAAAGTACCGCCGCCCAAGTCAAATACAAGGATGGTTTCGTTGCTTTTTTTATCTAGTCCGTAAGCTAAAGCTGCGGCTGTAGGTTCGTTAATAATCCGCAGCACTTCAATCCCGGCAATTTTGCCAGCGTCTTTAGTGGCTTGGCGCTGGGAATCGTTGAAGTAAGCTGGAACGGTAATTACTGCTTGGGTAACGGTTTCGCCGAGATATTTGCTGGCATCTTCTACGAGTTTTCGCAAAACTTGCGCGGAAATTTCTTCGGGAGCAAATTGTTTGCCGCGGGCGGGAGAGTCGAGTTTGATGTTACCGCCGACGTTGAGGACTTTGTACGAAACTTCGGTGGTTTCGTGGGTTACTTCGTCAATCCGGCTGCCGATAAACCGTTTTACTGAGTAAAAGGTGTTTTCGGGGTTCATCACGGCTTGACGCTTGGCGATTTGTCCGACAAGCTGGTCGCCATTTTTGGCAAATGCTACTACTGAAGGTGTGGTGCGCGCCCCTTCGGCGTTGGCTATGACGGTGGGTTTGCCGCCTTCCATCACTGCGACGCAGGAGTTTGTCGTACCTAAGTCAATTCCAACTACTTTTCCCATAGGGGTGTTCCGGCTCCAATTTCTACAAAATTTTGGTTTTCTATCTGTGCGATAGTCTGGTTATTCAGGACTGCGATTTCACCTCGCGGTTTACGGGTAGTGAGTCCTGCTTTAATACAGTCTTCGATAGGGTGCTAATCTCTATACTGCGGGCGGTAGACCTTGCGATGAAGGGGTATTTACCGAACCTGTTGAGGGACGGTTGCATCCGTGAGGCTTGCACCGCTACAGTTGCTGACTGCTTTTGTTTACTCTTCCTAATGTACGGCGTGCGATCGCTGGTGGCATTGTGGCAAACCGTATATTTTGTGTTGTGTTTGCCGTCTTTGTTGTATAATTTTGATTGGCCGCCTTCGGGAAAAGTTCTAGAAACACCTTTTATATCGTTTTTTAGAGCATACTGTTTCAGATATCGGTATAATTCAGTATTTCCTAGTCCAAAGAGTCTTTGCACAGACTGCTGGGACTCGGTTCTCTGGAATCTATAGAAGAGATAATCCAATTCACAATGCTTTATATCGTTTCCGCTTCCATCGGAATATTTAACCACAGAGAACACAGAGTACACAGAGGGAGAGAATATATATCTGAATCATTCCGATGCTACCGGATTTGATATTACTCTTGAGAACTCCTACATTTTTTGATTAATAACAAAAACGGTTCGTAGTCCGCACTACGAACCAATTTGAGCGGTGTTAATCGATCGCACACGATATGACCAATGACTAATGACTACTAACTACTGACTACTAACTACTGACTAATGACCAATGACTAATGACCAATGACCAATGACTAATGACTATTGACTACTGACTAATCAACAAAGCTGCCGGAAAATAACCGAGAGCATCACCAATTGTCAGCGTACCGTTACTTTCTACTGGCTGGTTGGTAATCGCATCTTTCCAAACCGACGGCATTTGCTCGGACAATACCAGATTAGTATCTTTCCAGACTTGTTTGCCGATCGGCATTTCTGCAGGTTTGACAACTCCCGTCAAAAACCGAGGAGCAACGACAATAACTGTAGTATCTCCAAAGCTTCGCGCAAAGGCGATCGCATTATCCTTAAACGTGCCAACTACTTGCAAGGATTGATAGTCGCCCGACTTAAACACTTCCAAGTATTTTTTTCTCGCTTCTAGCACTCTTGCCGTCAAAAACAGCTTGATTCTAGCATCTTCCCGCGTCGCCATCAAATCTTCCACCAGTTGCAAAATATCAGTCTTGGCTTGCTGTTTAATTTCCTGCAAAACTTGAATTCTGCGGTCAAAATCAACCGGACGGCGGTTGTCCGGATCGACGTGGCTTAAATCCCAGAATTCTGTTCCTTGATAAATGTCGGGAACCCCAGGGGCGGTGATTTTTAGCAGCGTTTGAGATAAAGAATTGAAAATTCCGTAATCAGCTACTTTTTTCCAGAAAGGCAGAAAATTCTTCAGGAATTGATTGTTTTCTGAATTTTCGAGAACGCTCTCGATAAATGTCAGAAAACCAGTTTCGTAGTCGTTGTCGGCTCTCAGCCAAGCCGTATAAACTTTAGCTTCGCGGACGGCTTTGATTGCATAATCTTTGAGGCGATCGACATAATCGGTGTTTTCAATTCCCTCAAAGGGAAAACTGCCGAGAATAGTTTGGTACAAGAAGTATTCGTCGTTAGTATCGGGAACCATTCGATTCACAAAGTTGATTTTCTTAGAAGAGTTTAGCTCTCTCCACGACTTGACTTGCTGTTCCCATTCCTCTGGAATTTCTGACAAAACGTTAATTCTGGCTCGCACATCTTCGCCCCGTTTGGTATCGTGGGTAGCTGTAGCATTCATTTTGTGCGGCCAAGCTATTTGCTGCTGTTTGTTGAATTCGTGAAAATCTGCCAGCGAAACACCGAATTGACTGGGGTTTCCTCCCACTTCGTTGAGGGATAAAAGCCGGTAGTAGACGTATAAAAGCGTGTCTTCAACTCCTTTCGCCATCAAAGGCCCTGTCAATTGCTGGAGTTTCATGACAAAGTGGCGCCGCTCCTCTTTTTGTTCGACTGTGAGAGTTTCTTCTTCTTCTAGCAGCAGCAGCGTTTCGATGAATTTAAGTTCTTTGAGGAGTCGCGGTACCAGTTCTTTCGCATGGGCGATCGCATATTTTACGTAAGTGCGATCGGACTCTCGCAAACCCTCTTGATTTATGTAAGTTCGGTACACCGGAAAAACTGTTAAAACTGCTGCAAGTGCTTTTTCCAAACCCGAACGAGTAAAGTCATTTCCCTGTCTGGAGTGACCGGAAATAATTTTCAACATTTGAGCCAGATTGTCTACATCTCCCGCCAAATTTTTCTCAACTATTAGCCCTTTTTTCTCTAAAAACAACTGTTCGTAGGGAACGGTAAGTCGAGTAAATCTGTGATAGATTTCGCTAAATTGCTGTTCGCGATCGCACCGACAAAAAACGCCGTTTAGATAATTCAAAAACTCGTAGCCGCTCGTCCCCTCGATCGGCCAATATGGCGGCAAATCTTCTTCGTGTTCCAGGATTTTTTCAACAGTAAGGTAAGTTTCTCCGATTTTTTCCCGCAGCCGTTTCAAATATTCGGTTGGATCGTAAAGTCCGTCGATGTGGTCGATTCTCAATCCGGTAAACTTTCCCTCTTCAACCATGTCGAATATCAAAGCATGGTTTTTGTGGAAAACTTTAATTTCTTCAACTTTTACCGACATCAGTTCGTTGACTGTAAAAAACCTGCGGTAGTTAATTTCTTCAGCTCCCACTTTCCAGAAAGATAGGCGGTAAAACTGATCGGAAAGCAAATCGTCCAGCAAATTAAAGCTTTCAGCATTACCCTTTTCTCCGTTAAAAACCTTGATATTTTCATCGATAAATTCATGTACGATGGGATTTTGATTGTAGAGTTCCCACAGCAATCCTTTGACAAAAGCTATCTGATCGTATCGGGCCTTACCTTTAACTTCTGAAGAGGTATTTTTGATTAGGTAAATAATTCCTAAAAGCTTGATAAAATCTGGGTGCCGCCTGCCTAATTCCCTGCCTAAATGTCCCAAATTATGAGTAATAAACTTACCGTAAGAGTCAATTTTGACTGGCAATTTTAAATCGTAGTAATTGATAGTCAGCCCTTTTTCCCTGTATTGAAGTTGAATCTCGCCATTTTCCAGACACTCTCCATAAAAATTGCCCAGCAGCGGAGCCAAAACTCGACCCCTGAGATTTTCGTAAGCGTGATTCCATTCAATATCGAAGTAATCGAAATAGTCGGAATCCGGCCCGTGTTCCAATACGTCTGACAGCAACAAGTTTTGAGTGTCGTAGGCCATGTGGTTCGGCACAATATCTTGCAGCCATCCCATTTTTCGCTTCTTGATTTCGTAGGTGAGCGATTCAAAATCTTCTGAGTTTCCCAATTCGGGATTGAGCTGATTTGAGTCAACGACATCGTAGCCGTGAGTGCTGCCTTTTCTGGCTTTAAATATCGGTGATGCGTAAAGGTCGGTAATGCCTAATTCTTCCAAATAACTCACAATTTGTTTGGCGGCTTCAAATTTAAAACCTCCATGAAATTGAATCCGATAAGTTGCTGTGGGAATTCTCATTATGTTAATTTTAGTCCTATTTAATTAGTCGATCGGGTTTTTTGTTTAAAATTAGAAACAGTAGGTTGGATTGAGCGGTAGCGCATTCGGCTCGACAACCGCCGCCAAACTTTTGTCATTACCCATATCTGGTGAAATCCTCAATCCGCTGCGAGCCCGCCAGGGAATTAATTCCTTGACTAATTCGTGCAAGTCGGTTAAAACTAACCCAGTTTATAGTTTTTTTTAGTTTGTTTTAACCGAAGGCGGGCTAGTAGGTAAACGAAAAATCAAAAATGTCGGTAATGACAAGCTTTTGTAGGGGCGGTATCCCGTGCCCGCCCTAATTACGGGACGATCGCGAAAACTAAGACATCAAACAGTAAACTGATACTAAGTTTGACCTGGTTGTTGACACCAATGAGCGATCGCCCAAACCAACCTACTATTTCATTAATTCGTAGAGTGCGAAACTCTGCGGTTTAACAATCAATTCTTGCTCAGATTCGATCTTGTCAGGCAAGCTAGAACCCGAACCCATCCATTTTACACCAGTAGAGTCTAAAATTTTGTTCCAATTGCCTTGGGGAAGTGCTGCGGCCAAAGCGACCTCTTGCGTGTTGAAGTTTAGAATACAGTAGATATCGCTGTCATCTGTCCAGCGACGTAGAAATAATATTTTATCGGCTTCAATGCTGGAGACTTCTAGATTGTTTTTGTCTAGTTTTTTAAGTGCCGGTATTGTCCGCCGCAGTTGAATTAAATGTTGGTGCCATTCCCAGAGGACTTTGTGCTTTCCTTCTGTTTGTTTTTCCCAGTTTAATTTGCACTTTTGGAAGCTTTCAGGACTCTGGGGGTCTTGAAACTCGCCTCGACCTTCAAAAATCTTAAATTCTTGTTGTTTGTCTTTGCGGATAGCTTCAATTAAGTCAGGGTCTGAGTGAGAAACAAAGTACAAAAACGGCGCTGTTTCTGCGTATTCTTCTCCCATAAATAAGAACGGAATGTAGGGAGAAATAAAAACCGTACCTGCTGCGAGTTTCAGTGCTTCAAAGTCTACTATTTGCGACAGTCTGTCTCCCAAAATGCGGTTGCCGATTTGGTCGTGGGTTTGGGCAAATACTACAAATTTTTCGCCCGGTTCATCTTTGACAGAATTGCCGTGTTTGCGCTTTCTGTGGGGGGCGTACTGGCCTGAGTAAACAAAGCTTTCTTTGAAGGCTTTTTCTAAGTGTTCGCACTTGCCGAAGTCTTGGTAATATCGGTCATTTTCTCCGGTTAGCAAGGCGTGGAGTGCGTGGTGGAAATCGTCGCACCACTGGGCATCTAATCCCATGCCGCCTAGTTCTTTTGGGCGTGTAGTGCGGACATCGTTTAAGTCACTTTCTGCGATTAAATAAATTTTCCTTCCTACCTCTTGGGAAAAATCCGCTGTGGCATCGGATAGTTGTTGCAAAAACGGTCTGGCACCCACTTCAAATATTGCCTGAATTGCATCTAATCTCAAAGCGTCGATGTGATAGTCTCGAAACCAGTAGAGGGCGTTTTCAAGAAAGTAGTTGCGGACTCCATCGCTGTAGGCTTCGTCTAAGTTGAGGGCTTCTCCCCAAATTGGTCGGTATTTTGATGTGAAGTAGGGGCCGAATTCTGGGAAATAGTTTCCTTCGGGGCCTAGGTGGTTGTAAACGACATCGAGAATTACTGAGATGCCGTGTTCGTGGCAGGCGTTGATGAGTTTTTTGAACTCTTCGGGGCCGCCGTAGGAGTTTTGGACGGCGTAGGGATATACGCCGTCGTATCCCCAGTTTCTGTCGCCGGGAAATTGGGCGACTGGCATGATTTCGATGGCGTTGATTCCGAGTTTTTGAAGTTGTTTGAGTTGGGGAATTATGGCTGCAAAGGTTCCGGCTTGGGTGAATGTACCGACGTGCAGTTCGTAGATAATCATTTCGGCTAGCGGCACGCCTTGCCAATTTTTGTCTGTCCAAGTAAAGGAGTTTTCATCTATTACTTGGGACGGGCCGCGGACTCCTTGGGGTTGATATTTTGAGGCTGGGTCTGGTAGGTCGGGTTTTTCTTCGAGTTTGTAGGTGTAAAGGGTTCCTGGTTGGATGTCTGTAGCTGTGGTTTGCCAGTAACCTTCTGCGGATTGCTGCATGGGTATGAGGCGTTTTTTTGGGGAAATGATTTGGAGGACTATTTGTTTGATTGTGGGGGCCCAAACTGTAAATTCACATTGGTTGTTGCCGAGGTAATTGGCTCCTATCTTCACTTTGAGTAGTTCTCCTTATAAAATAGGTTGGTGGTGCGATATCTCTTGGGCGCTATCAAATGCTTTGGCGTGACTTTTGGATGTCTATTTAGAGGGTAATATGGTTTAAAATAACAAACAACTAACCTTAGACAGAGCGATTAAAGGCTAGAATCGTGACAGGGAAAAAGTCAAAGTAGCGGTTGGTTATGTTTAAATTTAAAGTATGAATCTACTCCTAGCGCCGATCGCCCAATAGCAGCCTGCAATGGTTAATATTTGTTGTTAAAAATTGGTTTTAAATATACCTAAAGATAGATTACAAATTAGCGCGAGTGTTTGTTTTATGGTGATTGCTTTTGGACGGGAAATTTGCTGCAATCTCGACTCGGCGGAGTCTCGCGAGTGGTTGGTGACAAACGGGATCGGCGGTTACGCTAGCGGGACGATCGCGGGTCTGCTCACTAGGCGCTATCACGGGCTGCTGGTAGCCGCCCTCAAACCGCCGCTGGCACGGACTTTGATGCTCGCCAAACTGGACGAGACAGCCGTGTATGCCGATCGCCCTTATCCGCTTTATACAAACCGCTGGGCCGACAGTGCGATCGAACCCCACGGCTACAACTTAATCGAAAGCTTCCACCTCGAAGAAACCACCCCTGTTTGGAGGTTTGCGCTCGCCGACGCTATCCTAGAAAAGCGGATTTGGATGCAGCAAGGTGCTAACACAAC
>NZ_JBARVX010000033.1:0-6909 GCF_049646505.1 Microcoleus sp. | reverse complement strand
GTGTCTACACTGTCTACATCGCCTGTACCAAAGGATTCAGGTATTTTGTCTACACTGCCTGCACTGTCTAGTGGTGTGTCTAGTGATTCGCCGTCAATCAGGTAAAGTTCTAGCAGCGCTTCCCATGTAGCAGTCTTGGAAAGCTTCCCAAATTGCTTAGCATCTTGGTTGGTGAAACCGCGCTCAAAAGCGATCGCCTTGAGTTTGTCGATACGGCGATACAGAATGGGAGGCTCAGTCATAGCTAGCCCCCGCAAACATTAAGTGTTGCGATCGCCCCTGGGGACGATCGGCTGAATGTGGCATAATTATTCGGCTCCAAACGTTGGTGATAAACGGTTTGGGGAAGTCGTGACTTGGTTAGCATTGCAAGTGCTAGTCAGTCGCGCATCAATCTTCCTTAGTTACATACGATCGCAGTTTCATAGCCATCTGTCAACACAGGGACTGTAAACTTTTGTTTCAACTTATTCGGCAAGCAACTCCATCACTTTGTCGGGCGTAATGCCGTAAATAGCAGCCAATAAATCGATACATTGTGCGTTACTTCCTATCCGTTTGAGTACCCCAATTGCGCTACCTAGAGGAATAGTTTCCTTTGTAGACTGAGTTAACAAGTTGATTGTTGTTTCAGTATTAGCTCGTCTCTTATAAATCCCTTCATTCATCTGTGTTGAATGCCCTAAACTTTTAGCTCTCGTCTCCTGAGACACCCCCCCCATTTGACCGCTAAGGTTAGCTAAATGACGCAGTGCGTGAGTTTGTGTCAGACCTTTGTTCAGTCTAGTCAAAAATTGACGCGCTCTCCTAGCGTAAGCTTTACCAATGGTATTTGGATTATCTGAAACTGAATAAATTTCCGGTAATTGTCCTGATTTGATTTCTAAACGCTTTACCAAGTCGGGATGGGTAGGAGGAAGCATCGGCACACACAATCTGTAGCCAGTTTTGGTTGTCGTATCTAACAACGTTTTATCACCCACTACAGCAATCATTTTTATATTGTTTGGCTCATTCAGTGCCGGGATAATAACGCCATCCTTTGCTATAAATGGTTTGTCGATGTTCTGAACAGCAAAGACCTCGTGAACCCGAAAACCATACACAACCTGCATTGACAGCACCCACATCCACCGCTTGCGCGACTCTAAATGGTATCGTTTGTCATCAGGAACTGTTAAAATCTCCTCACGAAGTTTCAAGAATTCGTCAACCGATATAGATTGAAGGTCTTGCCTAAACTCTGTCTGCGTACCATCAACTTCTTTAAGGCGGCCGAGTAAGTCAGTGTTCTGAATTGTTTCGGCGAGCTTACGCATAGCGCACAAGCAGTTTTTGAAGCATTTAGTTCCTTTCTTTTTGCTGTTGACTGCCAACAGAATATCTGCCAGATTGACAACTGTGTTTTGGGGCAACAGTCTGTAATAGTGGCCATAAACTACATCCCAAGACCGCTGCTGACTAATATTGCTTCTGTCACGCTGCTGGCGGCGTTTAGTGCGTCCATCCCAATATTCTTTCTCTACTTTTGCAATTGCCTCGCCAAACGTCGTCAAGTCATTCTTGATGACGTTTTTTTGCAAAATAACATCTTCGTACCAGCTTAAAAATAGAGTCTCACTAGAGAACGATTCTAAGGCGGTAGCAACCAAGCGAGCTTTATTTAAGGCATCAGTGATGCCCTGCATTGTGAGGTAGCACCCACAGGTTTTGTTGACCCGCTTGTCACCTAGTCTGAACTGAAGGGTGATGTAAGACCCCTTGGCTTTACTGTCCTTCTTTAGTCCTACCCCTTTGGGGCATTCTTTCTGTGCTTGCTTGAAGTAGTCCAAAATCCGTTCATACCCAATAAGGTAGTCAGCGGATGTGCTGAGTGTAACTGAATTAGATTTTTCGCTCATCTTTCGCTCAATTCTCCAGAGTGCTGAGTCGCTTGCTGTGTAAAGCATACAGCAGACCACTCAGTTTTCGCTCAGACGCAAAACAGATTTCCTGGATTGAGCGAAAATATGGGCTAGGATGCCGGAAAGTGGTAGAATACTTCGGAGAGCTTAATTCAACTCCTGTCATCCCGATTTTAAAATTAAATGAAATATTCTGCAGCCAGTGAGTTTGTTTCGGGCGATCGTCCGGCTGTCTATACTTGTAGTGAGCTGAAATTGTCGATCGGGCAGTTAATTCCCCTTGACCCCAAAAATTAACTGTTACCGCCGCTATTTTTGTCAAGCAATGTAGAGAATCAGGTGTCAAGAATCTGAGCAGCCGTAGAGAGTAGAGAGCAAGTTTGAATATTCTCCTTTTGTTGAGATTCCAGACTGTGTTTGATTGTATGCAGTCGATCGATCCTGAGAAATTTTACCAAGGTTTGAAACTAGAGGCAAGAAAAAACACTGCCACAGTAAATCTTAACGATTTCTTAATCAATATTTACACCTTGAGGTAGATGTATTAATAGCTAAATAAGCTTAGAATAGTAGCTTATTTATAGTAATTATCAAATTTTTCCAAAAATCGGAGGATATTCTAGTGCAAAGAAGTGGCAAAGCCTTCAGCTCCTGCTCTCGCTGCGAAACAGTACCCCAAAAAATAGAGGGTCGCGGAGGCTTATACCTGTGGTTTCCAGTGTCGCACACGCTGAACAAGGTTATTTCTGCACTGAGGGGGACAAAACTTGAATTCCAGCTTTTAGAAGAGAGCAAGTGTTTGTACGTTAGTCTTGAGGGAATAGCCAAAGAAAACTTTAGCGCCCTAGCCTCATCGAAGCTGACAAATCAAGAGTTGAAAGATACAAAAGCTTTGTGGATGCGCGAAGTTAAACAGCCGCAATTTAGCGATTTTTATCGCAGCACTTCCTTAGACTCTTTTATTAATTTCAGCAATTCTGATTGGCTGTTAGATTTATTGTACGAAGAAAGAATTACTACACATTTTCAGCCCATTGTTTATACGTCAGATACTTCTAAAATTTTTGCCCACGAAGCGCTACTCCGAGGTATTGACGAGCAAGGAAACTTAATTCCTCCGGGTCGGATTTTTGGTCAAGCTGAATCAGCAGGTATAATTTTTCAACTAGATGCTTTAGCCCGGACTCGCGCTATTCGCGAAGCCAAGGTACACGATATCAAAGAACTGCTTTTTATTAACTTCTCTCCGACTGCTGTTTACGATCCCGCTACGTGCCTGCGAATGACGGTGCAGGCTATTGATGAATCTGGAATTCCTCACAGCAATATTGTTTTTGAAGTAGCGGAATCTCAGCATCCTCCCGATATGGATCACTTGATTAAAATTCTGAGGTTTTACCGAGAAGCGGGATTTTTAATTGCCTTGGACGATTTTGGCAGCGGTTCTTCTAATTTAAATTTGATGCACCAGTTGCGGCCGGATTTTCTAAAGTTGGATATGCAATTAATTCGCAACGTTCATCAAGATTATTATAAGGCATTAATTACTGAAAAAATGTTAGAAGTTGCGGCTCAATTAGAGATTAAAACTGTTGCTGAAGGTGTGGAAACTGTGGAGGAGTTGGAGTGGGTTCGACAGCGGGGAGCGGATTTTGTTCAAGGTTTTTTGATTGCTAAGCCTTGTTCTCCACCCATCGCAGTTACCAAATATATGGGTGGCGTAGAAGCTGTTTCTTTGTCTGGCTAAACGCTCAAATTTGCTCGTTTCCAGGTTCTGCCTCCAATAAAACAAGACAAGTTCGAGGCAGAGCCTCTAGATATTCGTTACCAGGCAGAGCCTGGTAACGAGAAATCAGAAAATTAGAAAATCATAAAATATTAAACGCTCAAATTGCGTCGCAAAAAGCTTTCTAAGGATTCCATTCTCATGTTGTAGATAGACTCCAAATTTTGCACTTCTTCGGGAGTGCAGAAAAACTCGTTAGCCAGCAATACCCGCAAAGTTCCTAAGCTTTTTTGAGCTTGAGGATTCAAGAAACCCAAGGCATTTCGCAAGCCGTCAAACACAACCAAGGGCGGGTTAATTACCACAGGTTCGCGATTGAACAAGCGTCCGAAAATCCGGGCAATGTCGTCTCTGGTCAGCACATCGGGGCCGCCGACTGCTAAAATTTGGTTGCGCGCGCCTTCGACTGTTGGCGAGTTTACGGCAATTTTTGCTAAGTCGTCGGTACTGACAACTGAGGTGCGGTTTTTGGCGTCGCCAATCAGCAGGTAAAGTCCGGTTTCTCGAAATCTTTCGGCGAGTGGCAGGAGGCTCGAAGCAAAACCGGCGGGCCGCAATATGGTATAATTTAATCCGCTGTTTTGCAGGTATTTTTCGACTTCTCGTTTGGCTTTGAATACTGCTGAATCTTCATATCCGCGATCGACTCCCAGTACCGAAAGAAAGACAAAATGCTCAACTCCGGCTTCTTTGGCGCAGTCGATTAGTTCTATGTTAGCGCGGTAGTGTACTGCTTGAACGTCGCCGCCGGTGCCGTGGGTGCTGATGATGTACTGCACTCCTTGGCAGGCTTTTTTAATATCTTTGTCTTGTTTTAAGTCGCCGATAAAAATTTCTGCGCCTCGGTTTTCTAGTTCCGAGTAGCGAGATGCGAGGCGAACAAAGGCGCGGACAGGCTTGTCTTGCTGTCTGATTTCTCGTACTATTCGGCGGCCTAGTGCGCCTGTTGCTCCGGTTACTAAGAACATGATTTTTTGGGGTTGGTTGTTATGGGAGAAGGAAGTTCGGCAACGGATTTTGTAACGGATGTAACGGATGGAATGAGCAATTTTCTGCAAGGGGTTTTAGAAACTCGGTTGCTTGATTTTCTAGTTGCTAAACCTAAGATTTATCGTAGAAACCGGGTTTCTTTTGCCAAGCATCGCTTAGGATTATAGAAAGAAACCCGGTTTCTTAAATTTCTGGTTGTTAAACCTAGGATTTATCGTAGAAACCGGGTTTCTTTTGCCTTAATCTTATTTATAACTCACAATTCAAATTTCGACAATTACGGGGGTGTGGTCGCTGGGTTTGATTAATTTTCGGGGAGCAATATCTATTGTACAGTTTTTTGCTTTTTCGTACAGGGAATGGCTGAGATAATGGTGGTCGATTCTCCAACCGTTGTTGCGGGGAAATGAGGCGGCGCGATAGTCCCACCAGCTATAATGGCCGCCTTCTGATGTGAATTTGCGGAAGGGGTCGCTCAGTCCTAATTCTATGATTTCTGTTAATGCTTGGCGTTCGGCTACTGATAGGCCAACTGAGTTTGCAGCAGCTTTGGGATTGTGAATATCTCGATCGTCCGGTACGATGTTGAAGTCGCCGCAAATGCACAGGTTGGGCGAGTTGTCTAGTGCTATTTTGAGGTATTCTTGCAGCAGTTTGAGCCAATGCAGCTTGTACTCATATTTCTCGCTACCGACTTCGGAACCGTTGGGAACGTAGACGGAAATGATGCAAATATCGTCTATAACCCCGGCTATGAGGCGTTTTTGTTCGTCGAAGCTGCCGACGGTTTCGGTGCCGAGAAGGGGGGAAAATCCGGTGCTGATTTGTGACATGGGCGATCGGCTAAAAATAGCGACGCCGTTGTAGGATTTTTGACCGGAAATATAGCAGTTGTAGCCGAGATTGGTGAAGGGTTCTAGGGGGAAGTCTTTGTCTGTGACTTTGGTTTCTTGCAAGCAGAGAATGTCTATTTGGTTGGTTTGCAACCAGTTAGTAACGTGTTCGATGCGGGTGCGAATTGAGTTAACGTTCCAGGTGGCGATTTTCATTTTTTGTTGATTATGTACTCTCTGATTGCTGGCTCGATCGTGAAGTGCGATCGCCCGTTTTGTTTGACTGTTTCAACTAATGACCGTCGTCCTAAAGATTGCATGACTTTCAAGAGTTCTGGCGGTGACAGTTGCAGGTTGTCTGGCTTTTTTGAGATGTCTGCTGGTTCGATCGCACTTGCTAGCCAAGAAATCACTTGTTGTTCGGATGCGGTTAGGCGATCGCACTGCTGCTGCAATAGTGATTCTAAGTCTCCTAAAAATAGGGTATCATAGGAGAGGAATTCGGAAACGCTGCCGCCGAATAAGTCTTGAATTAATGTGGCAATTATATTTAACCATAAGGGATTGCCTCGGTAAAGGTCGATTAGTTGTGACCATTTTTCCGGTTCTGCTAATCCTTTCTCTCTGAATATTTCCTGTGCTTCCGGGCCTAAACCGTTGAGTTGCAGAGATTTGCAGGGGCGGTTTTCACCTTCTACTGCGGCGATTTCTCTGGGTTTTTCCCAACTCAGGAGGATTAAACAACTGTTGTGGGATGATTCTGCTATTTGTTTGAAGAATGCGCCGTAATTTTCATAGCCTGGTTGGTAAGTTCCTGCGAGTTGTCCGCTGCTGAAGATGGTTTGGATATCATCGAGGATGATGAGACAGCGGTGCGATCGTAAATAGTTGATGACCCCCCCCAACCCCCCCTTGCTAAGGGGGGGAGAAAGAGGTTGAATCTCTTCGCCGCGCCTGGGAGAAAGAGGTTGAATCTCTTCGCCCCCCCTTGATAAGGGGGGGTTGGGGAGGTTAGTTTCTTGCTGCTGCGAGAGGAATTTAATTAAGTCGGTTTGGAGTGAAGCCAGCGGTGGCGCGTCGCGGAGGCTTCGCCAGATTATGCGATCGAATTCGTGTTGAATTTGTGGGATTAGTTGGAGTGTTAGGGCGGTTTTGCCAATACCGGATAAGCCGTATATGGTGATGAGGCGGGTGCGGCCTAAAATCCAGTTTTCGAGGGTGGAAAGTTCGGATGTGCGGTTATAGAATAGGTTGGGTTCTGGTGCATCCGATAAGTCTAATCGCTCTTTAGGTTTAGTTTGGTTATAAATTGGCTGATTAGGTTTTTCTGTATTTGGGATTTCTGAGGGATGCGAATTGTTCTCACAAACACTGAAGTTATCAATTTGTGCATAAT
>NZ_JBARVX010000032.1:0-14080 GCF_049646505.1 Microcoleus sp. | reverse complement strand
AATTAACCCCCCCTTAGCAAGGGGGGGCGCTGGAGAAATTAACCCCCCCTTAGCAAGGGGGGGCAAGGGGGGGTTGGGATTGCAAAGTCTGTTAAATTTTAAGTGGGAATTGACGATCGGCGGACAGCGCATTTCTAAGGCAGAATTCGATCGGCTGGTAGAGCTGAATTCGCCTTTGGTGGAAATTAACGGTGAGTGGGTGGAGTTGCGCGCCACCGATGTGAAGGCTGCTAAAACTTTTTTTGCTAGTCGCAATTCCCAAATGACTCTTTCTTTGGAGGATGCTTTGCGTTTGGCTTCGGGCGATTCTCAGACTATTGAAAAATTGCCTGTGGTGAATTTTGAAGCTACGGGTCAACTTCAGGAATTGTTGAATACTTTAAGCGATAATCAGGCCGTAAGTGCGATCGCAACTCCGGCTAGTTTCCGGGGAGAATTGCGGCCTTATCAAGCATTGGGAGTTGGCTGGCTGGCATTCTTAGAACGCTGGGGTTTAGGTGCTTGTCTCGCGGACGATATGGGTTTGGGAAAATCCATTGAGCTAATTGCTTTCCTCCTGCACTTGCAAGAACAAAATTCTCTAGAAGCGCCGACATTATTGGTTTGTCCGACATCGGTATTGGGCAATTGGGAGCGGGAAGTCAAGAAATTTGGCCCGACGCTGAAAGTATTGCTACACCACGGAGACAAACGCGCTAAAGGCAAAGCATTTGCGGCCGCAATTAAGTGGAAGGATTTAATAGTTACCAGTTACGCGCTGGTGTTTCGCGATGCTAAGGAAATTCAAGGCGTTAAGTGGCAAGGATTGGTTTTGGATGAAGCCCAAAATATTAAGAATTCCGAGGCTAAGCAGTCGCAGGCGGTGCGGCAAATCGAGGCAGATTTTAGAATTGCGCTGACGGGAACTCCGGTGGAAAATAGACTGCAAGAATTGTGGTCTATTTTGGAGTTTCTGAATCCTGGCTATTTGGGGCCGCGCAATTTCTTTCAGCGCCGTTTTGCAATTCCGATCGAGAAATATGGAGATAGAGAATCATTGCATACTTTGCGATCGCTCGTTCGGCCTTTTATCCTGCGCCGCCTGAAAACTGACAAAGAAATCATCCAAGATTTGCCGGAAAAACAGGAGATGACTGTATTTTGCAGTCTGGCTGCTGGGCAAGCAGCATTATATCAGAAAATAGTCGAAGAGTCAATCGCTAACTTAGATTCAGCCGAAGGCATTCAGCGCCGGGGAATGATTCTGGCTTTGCTGGTAAAACTCAAGCAACTTTGCAACCACCCTGCCCTTGTAAAAGCAGAAGGTAAGCCCAAAGAATTGAGCATTAACAGCCAAGAATCAGGGAAATTGCAGCGGTTGGTGGAAATGTTGGAAGAGGTTGTCGCTGAGGGCGATCGGGCTTTGATTTTCACTCAATTTGCTGAATGGGGAAAACTCCTAAAACCGCATCTAGAAAAGCATTTAGGGCGAGAAGTTTTGTTTTTGTACGGCGGCATTAAGCAACAGCAGCGGGAAGAAATGATCGATCGCTTCCAACACGATCCGCAAGGCCCGCCGATTATGATATTATCCTTAAAAGCTGGCGGCACCGGTTTGAATTTAACCAGGGCTACCCACGTTTTCCACTATGACAGGTGGTGGAATCCCGCAGTAGAAAATCAGGCAACTGACCGCGTATTTCGTATCGGTCAAACCCGCAACGTGCAAGTCCACAAATTTGTCTGCACGGGTACGCTAGAGGAGAAAATCCACGATATGATCGAGAGTAAAAAAGCTCTAGCCGAGCAAGTAGTCAGCGCTGGCGAAAACTGGCTCACCGAACTCGACACAGACCAACTTCGCAATTTACTAATTCTCGATCGCGATGCTATTATAGAAACCGAAGAAGAATAATTTTAATTGTTCGTAGTGAGGACTTTAGTCCTTCTTGAATGCGGACTTGCTAACGACCAATGACTAATGACTGCTGACTAATGACCAATGACCAATGACCAATGACCAATGACTAATAGACTTCTTGCAAAAATAGTTAGGACGGGCTAGAAGCCAATACGGTTCACTTAAGACGATCCCCCCTAACCCCCCTTAAAGAAGGGGGGGACAAGAATGCCCTCTTGCGTCCCCCTTCTTAAGGGGGATGCGAGGGGGATCTCCGGGGCATAAATATGTTAAGTGAACCGTATTGGGCTAGAAGCCCATCCCACAAAAATCTTTTTTCTTGTGGGATGGGCTTCTAGCCCGTCCCAAAATTTGATTAAAAGGACTTTTGCAAGAGGTATAATGACTAATGACTAATGACCAATGACCAATGACTAATGACTAATGACTAATGACTAATGACTAATGACTAATGACTAATGACTTATGACTTATGATTGACAGAGAATGGTGGACACAACAGTGGCTAGATTTAATCAATACCTACCGCTTCAAAAAGCGTTTAGAACGCGGCTGGCAATACGCGCGCGAAGGTAAAGTTCTCAGCATTAAATTCCCTAATCAAGAAGTAATTGCTATCGTTCAAGGAACAGACCCCAAACCCTATCAAGTTTCTCTAGGACTCGATACATTGAGCGATGAAGATTGGGATTACGTGATTGAAAATATGTCCCAAAGAGCGGTTTTTTCGGCTAAATTATTAGCAGGAGAAATGCCGCACAATATTGAAGATGTATTTGCAGCGGCAGGAAAAACGCTATTTCCGTTAAGTTTATCTGATATTCGATCGCGCTGTAGCTGTCCTGACCCCAAAAATCCTTGCAAGCACATCAGTGCAGTATACTACTTATTGGGCGATCGCTTCGGAGAAGACCCCTTTGTACTCTTTCAACTGCGGGGAAGAACCAAAGAGCAAATCTTGACAGCACTTCGGCAAAGACGCGGTACTAATAAAGAGAAAAATTCCCAACTTAAGGTCGAAAATTCCCCGACTGCGAATTCTAAATTGCCGAAGGTCGATCGCTTTTGGGAATACAACCAGCAGCTAGAATCATCTTTAGTCGTAATTGTGCCGCCGCCCAGCAGCGAAACAGTCTTAGATATTTTAGGCCCGATTCCCCTCGCAACCAACCCAACAGCAACCAGTAGCAAATCTTCCCCCGCCTCTGACGCACTCAAGCAGCATTTTAGTAAAATTTACCAAGCAGTTAGCCAGCAAGCCGTTTTAGCCGCACTGAAACTGGGCGAAGGAGACTAATACCATTTTTCTAAAGATGTGCTATAGATGAAGTCTTAGCCCCCCTTAATTGTGCTATAGATGAAGTCTTAGCCCCCCCTTAATAAGGGGGGGTTGGGGGGGTAATATCTAGCGCTACTTTATGAAATTGGTATAACAAATTATTCTTTCTTTCTGGGGATGACGCAAAGTCTAAGAAACCCGGTTTCTCATAATATCGTTTCCGGTTGCATCGGAATGATTTAACCACAGAGAACACAGAGTACACAGAGGGAGAGAATATATATCTGAATCATTCCGATGAAGAGAGGATTTGATATAAAATATCTATGGGATGGTAAAAAAAATCGAGAGAAACCGGGTTTCTGGGAATGACGCAAAGTCTAAGAAACCCGGTTTCTCATACCAACTTCCAAAAATCCTGCAATTAATTGCGTTTAACAGAAGGCGGATAGGTGAAACGCAGCCAAGTTGCCAAAGTAGCCACCGCGCAAGTTGAAGCCAAGCTAAATGTCAAGAAAGTTTCAAATGCTGACATAATACTGTTCCTCTTTATTTGAGCGATCGAGTAAATCTTTACTCCTTCATATTTATATCAGCCTCAATCCCTTTTTTCAATCTGCCGGGACATAAAGTTTTTACTACTTTAAATTTTGAAATATTTGTTTACATGAATTTACATTCTTCCCAGATTACTCATAATCTCGATCAATTGCTGGGGACGTTCAATCAAAAAATCGGGATGGTGTAAGGCCAAAACCTCCTGAGAATTAAAACCCCAACCTACAGCAATTATTTTAATTCCAGTTTTTCTAGCAGCATCTATATCTCTAATCTCATCTCCCACATAAAATACTTCTTCAGGATTTATATGCTCTTGTCTGAGCCATTTATTAATAACTTTATGTTTACCGAAAGTTGAACCAGAGTAAATAAACGTGAAAGTATCTTGTAAATTGTTATTTTCCAGCGCCGCTAAGACATTTTCTCTGGAATTAGATGTGATAATGCCCAGTTGAAACCCCAGACTTTTCAACTCCAGCAAAACTTCTTTAATTCCCGGAAATAATTGAACGTCTGAAATTTCACTGCGTAACTCTGCTCTCAATTTTCTAATCAGCAGCGGGAATTTGAAGATGGAAATGCCAGAATAACGAAGAATTTGCCAAGAAGTTAAATTGCTCAGTTGAGCAACTTCCTCTTTTGTCGCAGGCTTAAAACCGAATTCTGCTGACAAACGGTTGGTGATGCTCAAAAGAATATCGATTGTATCTGCTAAAGTACCGTCAAAATCAAAAATAATTACTTTGGTCATTGGACAATAGCAAATAAAGAACTGGAATTATATCATTTTTCAGAAAGATGAGGTGCTGTCGGGCATATATGGCATAGGGCATAGGGCATAGTGCATAGGGCATAGGGCATAGGGCATAGGGCATAGGGCATAGTGCATAGTAAATACCTCACTTTTTTGAGAAAGGCTATATATTAGCTCTAATGACTAATGACTAATGACTGCTGACTAATGACTATTAATTTGATTTGCTTTGGCATTTCTACGCAGCATTTCCGGTTTAATTCGCCGCAGCGCCGAAGCTGTAAATCTGCGGTTCCATTCTTCGTCGGAAATATCGGCTAATTCTGCAAGTGTCGGCGCTATATTTTCAGGATAAGGCTCGAATTCTGTAACATCTGTTGGTTGAGCAAATCGCTGATTCCAAGGACAAACATCTTGACAAATATCGCAACCGGCAACCCAACCCTGTAAATTAGATGCTATTTCGTCGGGGAGTTTTTCGGCTCGATTCTCGATCGTATGATATGCTATGCACCGATCGGCATTCACGACAAAAGGCTCAGTAATCGCCCCCGTCGGACACGCATCAATGCAGCGAGTGCAACTACCGCAATGTTCGGTGTGAGGAGTATCGGGCGCTAACTCCAAATTAGTCAAGATTTCGCCCAAAAACACCCAAGAACCGTATTCGCGGGAAATTAAATTACCATTTTTAGCAATCCAGCCAATCCCCGCACGCTGCGCCCACATTTTATCTTGAACCGGCCCGGTATCAGCATAATACCGCGCTTCAATTCCTTCGGCTTGCGATCGCACCCAATTTGCCAAAACCTTGAGTTTTTTGTGTAAAATTCTGTGGTAATCCCGCCCCCAACCGTAGCGAGAGATTTTAGCATATTCTAGGGCTGCACCGTCCCCCCCCTCCAACAGGGAATTTTCGGGGCGCTGGTGGGGCGTGTAGTAGTTAATGGCAACACATATTAATGACTTGACTTCTGGCATGAGCGATCGAATATCGGAGCGTTTCGGGTTGGTCATCCAGGCCATATCCGCCTGATAACCCTTGTCCAGCCAAGCCTGCAATCTTTGTTTTTCTATATCGACATCCGCGTCTGCAGAGGCGATTCCCACTTTGTGAAATCCCAACTCTAGGGCTTTTTGCTGAATGCGATCGCGATTAATTGATATTTTCATAGAATTAGCAACCGCAGCATAAAATGTGCAATAAGTCTAGTAATTTTAAGAGGATTTTTGGGGACAGAATCGATAATACTTTCACAATCTTTATATTTATAAATTTGAACTCAAAAAGCTCAAAAACGTTACATAATGTAATTAAAGGAGAAATGGGTTCGTCTATTCAAGTCGGCAAGTAAAACCAACAGCGAATCCCGCAGCATACATATGGCAGTTAGTATTCAATCGGCTCAATCGATTTTCTCAAACACCGAGATTGCGAGCGCTGTTCCGGCTACCACCGAAGCGTTCTACAAACTCAGCGTCGAAGACCAACTCGCACTGCTCTGGTATGCCTACACTGAAATGGGCATCTCCATCACCGCAGCAGCTCCCGGAGTAGCCAGCATGGCGCTTGTCGAAGGCGTACTCAACGACATTAAGCAGATGTCCCCTGCAGACCAAAGCAAAACCATGTTTGACCTGGCCAGCAACGCCGACACCTCAATCGGCCGGATTTACACATCCTTGCGCGTCAACACCAAACTCGGTTTCTGGTACGAGTTGGGACAGTTGATGAAGCAGGGCGTTGTCGCTCCCATCCCCCCTGGCTATCAAATGTCTCCCGAAGCCACCGCAGTTCTCGAAACCATCAAGAAACTCGATCCGGGCCAACAAATTACCGTACTTCGCAACACCGTAGTTCACATGGGCTACGATCCGGATTTCAGCCAAGAGTACGGCAAACGAGCAGCCCCCCGCAGCACTCCCACCGCAGCAGCAGAGCGGGTGAAAACCAAGATTGAAGGTATCACCGAGCAGACAGTGCTCAACTACATCGACTACATGAATGCCTTCGACTTCACCCCAGCCGTCGGTTTATTTGCCGAAGAAGGCGCTCTGCAACCGCCTTTTCAAAAGCCGATCGTCGGTCGCGAAGCTATCCTCAACTATATGCGGGAAGAGTGCATCGGACTGAAAATGATGCCACAGGAAGGTATGTCCGAGCCTGCAGAAGATGGCTACCGCCAAGTGAAAGTTACGGGTAAAGTCGAAACTCCTTGGTTCGGATCGAATGTGGGTATGAACATTGCATGGCGGTTTTTGCTCGATCCCCAAGGTCAAATTTTCTTTGTGGCGATCGACTTGTTGGCCTCTCCTAAAGAATTGCTCAACCTGATCCGCAAATAGAATATTCTGTTTGGCGTTTGTCAAACAGACTTGCACAGAAACCCAGATACTTTAAAAGTGTCTGGGTTTAGTTGATTTTAGATTTGAGATTTTAAGGACTGCTCGTTTACTCGTTGCCAGTAGTGCCTGGTAACGCAGATCGATCGGCTCTGCCTCCTTTTTTTCCAACAAACGAGGCAGAGCGTCTAGATTTCTGTTCCCAGGCACAGCCAGGGAACAAGTTAAGTGTGTGGGTTTATACAATTTGAGATTTGAGATTGCTGTACGTTACTCTTTTTCTTCAGAGAATTTATCCCTGGCCCTACCTATATCTTTTGAGGGATTTGCTGCGACAAACATAATGATTAAAGTATATTCATTCCTATCCAATCACTTATTTTATGACCGCAACAACTAGACCTATTTTAACTAGCTCTATCAAGATTGCTGGCATCACAAAGCCAGTGGTACTGCAATATTTTGAAAATTTAAATGCAGGCAATTTTGAAGAGACTGCTAATTTGTTTGCTGAGGACGGAGTTCTGCACGCGCCCTTTGAAGAGCCAATTATCGGTAAAAGCTCGATCGCCGCTTATCTAAAAACAGAAGCGCGAGGAATGCAGCTCGCACCGCAGCAAGGAATCAGCCAAGTTTTAGAAGATGACCGAGTTGAAGTTCAGGTCAGCGGTAGGGTGAAAACTTCCGCATTTGGTGTTAATGTCGGATGGCTGTTCCTGCTCAATTCTGACCGAGAAATCCTTTCTGTCACCGTCAGGCTGTTAGCTTCTCCCCAAGAATTGCTAAATTTGCGCCCCCACAAAAATTTTAATGTTTAATAAGCTGTTTCGGATTTAAATTGCTGATTTTGGTTCGATCTGTCGATCGCGCGGAATGCTTCAAGCGACCGTTATTTTTGCCTGAGTGAGGCAGAAACCAGCTTTTTACCCAAACCTGTTAGACATCAGAATTATTAATATCTCTCTTCTGTGCATCTGCGTGAATCGGCGTTAATCCTTTGTCATCTGCGGTTAGTACATTCTCTTTTTTTAACCGCAGATGAGGGCAGATGAACACAGATTAACGCAGATGAATTAGAGCGATTTTGTTGACTGCTGACTGTTGACTGTTGACTGTTGTTATTTGTTAGCAGCAACCAATAACTAATAACTAATAACTAATAACTAATGACTATTGACTATTGACTATTGACTAATGACTAATGACTACTGACTACTGACTGCTGACGGGCTTGCAGTCTCGCGTCGCAGGTACGGGAATGCACAAAAAAGAGGCTGTCACTGCACCGCAGGACAGAAAGCTACCCTCTTCAAAAAGAGTGTTGCCGATCGCTAATTGTATTATGTCCCGATCGACAGAGATTAAAAACCAGGGCGGGTTTTTGAGATTGCCAATTATTATTGGCAGATATTTTTGGTGAGGGGAACCCCTACCACCTGCCGCGATCATCGAACGGACATGATATGACTCATGGCTAATGACCGACAACTAACGGCTGATTAAGTTTTTTCCGCCAAACTCGCTTCCAACTTGAGACAGTTGCGACCGTCTAGCTGCAAGCTGTAGTCCACCCGATCCATAAGCCTGCTCATAATCAGCCAGCCGTAACCGCTTTCTTGTTTAGCTTCCGGTCTGGGGGGATTGTAAGTATCCATTTCGTAACCTTTACCGTAATCCCAAATTTCTAAACCAATATCGCGATTTTTTAAATTCAAGCGAATTAACACCGGCAAATTGGGTTGATCTTTGTGAGCATGGCGGATCACGTTAGAATAGGCTTCTGCTAACACCAAGCGCAAACGATTCGACTGACGCGGCCAATCGATGTGCTCTCCTAGTTCAACTTCCAAACTGCTCAGCAACCAATTTTCAACAATTGTTAAAAACCGCAAGTCGCTTGGCACATGAAGCTCAGTATTCATAAAAAAATCCTGTAAGTTTGGAAACCTGCGTCTTCAGACCAGGGATGAAGTATGACAAGCCGAATTTATTTGGCGTTGATATTTGTCGCTACATGAAGGATAGTCAATACCGGGCGATCGAGGCAATAGATTTTCGCCGACGAAAGCATCAACCAAAAAGCATGAGTTGAGAGTTAGCCGTTGACGCGCTAATTCTGTAACTTTTGCCGATCGCCCGCGTTCTCTGTGTTAATCTGTAGCCTGTCAACCGAGGGCTGGAGTTTTTGATACCCAAAGCTCCCGACAAATAGTCGGGAATTGCTGACAGATTCAGAGAACTTCCAGAGAAAGTATGGTTTGGTCGTCTTCCTGAACTGGATTGTCAGCTCGGATGTAAGCCAACAAATTGTCCAAGTTGATGGAACCAGGCTCCTCAATCAAGAGTTGCCAAAGCCCTTCTTGTTGTAGCATAGAACGGGTTTCTTCGCCCCCTGCGATCGCCGGAGTGGTCACGCTAGCTTCAGTAATTCCGTCACTCGTCAGCAGAAATACATCTCCTGATTTTAATTCGATCGCACCGCTTTTACCTTTCCAAACTGGCAGTATCCCCAAGGGAATGCCGCGAGCTTTCAGGAAATTCGGCTCTGCTGGCGCTTCACCGCTAGCGGTCTGAGCTTTCACATCAGAATTCGACCAAACAATCGGGTAAATGTGACCGGCATTAGCAAAAGCCAAGTGTCCCGTTGACGGAGTGTAACGAGCTACAACCATTGTAATAAAATGGTTGTTGCCGATCAGGTCGTCAGCCATACTGCTATTCATATTCTGCATCACTCGATCGGGTTCGGGAGAAATTTCTTGAGAAAGTTCGCGCCGCATCACCGAAATCGCGCTCGCCATAAATAGAGCAGCCGGAACACCCTTACCCGAAACATCACCCACCGCTATCCAAATATCCCCTTGAGAGTGGACGTAGACCTCAAAAAAGTCACCGCCAACTTCCCGCGCCGGATAGCAGCAAGCTTGCACCCTGACAGTTTCAAAATCCGGCCAACTTTGGCGCAACAAATTTGTTTGGATTTGGCGGGCCACTTCCAACTCATTCTGCATCTGGTTAGCTAAATCCAGAGTGCGCTGGTAGAGCTTAGCTTGAGACAGAGCCAGAGCAGCTTGAGCTGCTACACCTTCTATTAACTCTATATCTTCTGCAGACCAAGGGTTAGTGCCGCCAATCTGACACAGGGCCAGCACCGCCAGCAAATCTTGCTGGTAAGTCAGGGGCACAGCAATCTCAACCGAATTAGCGTCACCGCCACTGTTCGGGTTGACTTGAGTTTGGCGGCTGGCTACAGCTTGCACCAGCAAATTTTCATCAAAAGAAAAGCTGCTGGTTTCGGCGGTTTGGGCTTGGTAGGGGAAGGTACTCGGTAATAGTCTATCGCCCTCTACCGGCCGCAGCATACAATAGTTGGCCTCAAAAGTTTGACCTACGGTTTGAACAATAGTTTGTACCATACTAGAGTAATCCAGCGACCCGCGAATCACGCTCATCACCTCATTGAACAGAGATTCCTTGCGTAAAGCGCGGCGCAGTGCAACGCTGCGCTGCTTGTAATATTTGTAAGTTTCTGACGCTTGATTGATAACTAATTTCAGTTCTTCTGGATTCCACGGCTTGGTGATGTATTTGAAAACTTGACCTGCGTTGATTGCTTCTACCAAGTCTTCAACATCTGTGTATCCAGTCAGCAGAATCCGAATCGTATCAGGAAAGCGATCGACTGTTTTCCCCAAAAACTCGGTGCCGTTCATTTCTGGCATCCGCTGGTCAGATATAATCACCGCCATTTCGCCTTGTTCGTCTAGAACGGACAGGGCGCTGAGGGCGCTATCTGCTTTGTAAACCTGAAATTCGCGTCGAAACGTCCGGTACAGCAAATCCAAGTTGTCGGGTTCGTCATCGACCACCATTAGTTTCAGTTTGCTTCCATCTCCCCGACTCATGCTATCCCTTACTCCTAGGCGAATTGATCGGGTCTAAAACGGGGTTGTCAAGTACCCTTGGCTGATTCAGCGGAGCCGAATCAGCATCAGGACTTCGGGTTTTATAGGTCAGTGCCATATTAGTGATACCGCAAGGATACTGGGAACTGGCATCCGGGATCGGTCTTGCCAGACCCCGCCTTGGTTTGGAACTCGTGCTTTACTCGCCTTAGTGTCGAATCAAGTTAATTTTTCTGCCAGTCTGAGCTTAGCAGAACGAGAGCGGGGATTTCTAGCTACTTCTTCTGATTGTGGCACGATCGGCTTTTTTGTCAGTACCTGCAAACAGTCTGTTCCTCTGAGTTGGTGCTTGACCGGTCGGTCTTCGAGACTGTGAAATGTAATAATTCCAATTCTCCCACCTGGTTTTAACCACTTTGGCGCTTCCTTAAGAAAAGTGTCTAAAGAAGCGAGTTCGGAGTTGACGGCTATCCTCAAAGCTTGGAAAGTGCGGGTGGCGGGATGGATTCTACCGTTGCGCTGCTTGGGTGGGAAAGTAGAGGCGATCGCCCCTGCAAGTTCTGTAGTAGTTTCAAAAGGACGTTGTGCGACAATCCGCCTCGCGATGCGCCGCGAAAATCGCTCCTCGCCGTATCTGTAAATAATATCTGCTAGTTTAACTTCTTCCCAGTGATTGATAATCTCTTGGGCCGTCAAAGATTGCTGTTGGTTCATACGCATATCTAACTTAGCAGGGTGGCGAAAACTAAAGCCGCGTTCCGGTGTATCGAACTGAGCCGAGCTAACGCCCAAGTCTGCTATGATACCATCAAATGTGGCCTCTTGAGACTGATATTGGGCAAAATTGCCGTGCCAAAACTCGACGGAACCGTTAGCAAATCGGGCCCTGCAAAAACGGATGGCTTCTTCGTCGCGATCGATCGCCACCACACTCACATCAGCCGCCGCCCCTAAAATCAAACTCGTGTGTCCGCCGCCCCCAAGCGTCGCATCCAAATAGCGCCCGCCCGGACGCACAGCTAAACCAGCAATTAATTCTTGACCCAAAACTGGAACATGATAGCTGTCAACACTAACATCAGATCCAGGAGTATCCTTCTCAGACGGCTCGATATCCTTCATAATCTATAAAGCGAAACAAAAATCAACAATAGTCCCTAGTCATTAGTCCCTAGTCATTAGTCCCTAGTCAGCAGTCCCTAGTCAGCAGTCAGTAGTTCTCAGTCCTCAGTCCTTAGTTAGAGAGTTTTTTTTGCTAATGACTAATGACTAATGACCAATGACTAATGACTAATGACCAATGACTCATGACCAACGACCAATAACCAATTACCAATTACCAACTATCAATTATGTCAAGAATTGAGACAAGAACCGAACCAATGGTGCTCAACATGGGCCCGCACCACCCATCCATGCACGGGGTACTGCGGTTAATTGTCACCTTGGACGGCGAAGATGTAGTAGACTGCGAGCCTGTTATGGGCTATCTACACCGTGGCATGGAAAAAATTGCCGAAAACCGCACTAACGTGATGTACGTCCCCTACGTGAGCCGCTGGGACTACGCTGCGGGGATGTTTAACGAAGCGGTGACAGTCAATGCACCGGAAAAGTTAGCCAATATTGCTGTCCCCAAACGGGCCAGTTATATTCGGGTAATTATGCTGGAGTTGAACCGGATTGCGAACCACTTGATGTGGGTAGGGCCGTTTTTGGCCGACGTGGGCGCGCAAACTCCATTTTTCTACACTATGCGCGATCGCGAACCAATTCTCGATTTGTGGGAAGCAGCCACCGGCTACCGCATGGTAAACAACAACTACTTCCGCATCGGCGGAGTAGCAGCAGATTTACCCTACGGCTGGGTAGATAAGTGCGAAGATTTCTGCGATTACTTCCTGCCAAAAATTGACGAATACGAACGTTTAATTACCAACAATCCAATCTTCCGCCGCCGGATTGAAGGGCTGGGTACAATCTCTCGCGGCGAAGCGATTAACTGGGGACTGTCCGGCCCGATGTTGCGCGGTTCCGGCGTGAATTGGGATTTGCGGAAAGTTGACCATTACGAATGTTACGACGACTTCGAGTGGGAAGTTTGTACCGAAGCTGCTGGCGATTGTTTGGCCAGGTACTTAGTCCGAATTCGCGAGATGCGCGAGTCAGTTAAAATCATCTATCAAGCCTTGAAAGGACTCCCCGGCGGCCCTTACGAAAACTTGGAAGCGAAGCGCTTAGAAAGCGGGCCAAAATCTGAATGGAACAGTTTCGACTATCAGTTTATTGGCAAAAAAGTAGCGCCGACTTTCAAGATTCCCAAGGGCGAACATTACGTGCGCGTTGAAAGCGGCAAGGGTGAGTTGGGAATCTATATTATCGGCGATGATAGTACATTTCCTTGGCGCTGGAAGATTCGGGCTGCGGATTTCAACAATTTGCAGATTTTGCCCCACATCGTGCGCGGTGTAAAGATTGCGGATTTGGTGGCAATTTTGGGTAGTATCGATATTATCATGGGTTCGGTCGATCGGTAGAAGGAAAAGGGAGATCGCATTTTTTGGCTGGTTGCTAAGAAGTGCGATCGTTGTTTTTTTGAATCATATACAGTCCTGGGCGCATAATACCAAAGAAACCGGGTTTTTCACTTCAATTGTCGGCTACAACGAAAAATTTTCGTAAAAACCCGGTTTCTGACTACCCATGAGTCTGGGAGTGTATATATTAACAGTAACGAAAATCTACCTCGGTTCCGCACTGCGTACAAATACCCTCAGAACAATCATCAGCTCCTCCTGACCAGCTAAAGTTTGTGCCGTGGCAGTACGGACAATAGTTAGTCAAAGATAAAATTTCAGCGGGGACACACCGCCATTTGGGTAAAGTAACAGCTATCTCAGACTCTAGGGAAGTTAATGTATTGACAGGTAAACGATGTACTCGATCGACTAATTCATTGACTTTTAAACTTAATTCATTAGCATTTTCTACCCACAAATAGCCGCAGCGGACAGCGCGACTGATTAAAACATTTCTTTTTTCTTCAATAAATATTCGATTTCCGTTGGGGTCGATCGCCCTGCATTCCCACCCTGCAAATATAGGAACTTCTTGTGCGTAATTCCCTATCAAACCTGGAATGTTATTGAGTTGCCGTTCAGCAAGATAACCGATCCATATATCCCAGTGAACTCTTTTGCATCTTTGTGAAGAAATACAACTTTTTAACAAATTATCAAAGGCGATTATATCCTTGTCTACGCCTCTGTGACCTAAGTAAATACCGCGTCTTTTTGTATCTGCTAAATTAAATATGACTACATAATCTGGTAATAAGT
>NZ_JBARVX010000031.1:0-16570 GCF_049646505.1 Microcoleus sp. | reverse complement strand
GCGTGTCTGCACCCGGTCAAGGAGCCGAGTTTATCATAGAAATGCCGATCGAGCAAAATAGTGATTAGTGATTAGTTATTGGTTATTGGTTGTTGGTTGTATCAAGTCCGAGCGATCGCTTATAATTCTTCACGAGTGCGAACGGGACGCTGGCACTGAAATGATAATTGATTAGCCGGACATGAGATTATTGGTTACTTGTAACTGTTGACTAACAACCAACAACTAACAACTAACAACTAACAACTAACAACTAACAACTAACAACCAACAACTAACAACTAACAACTAACAACTAACAACTAACAACTAACAACTAACAACTAACAACTAACTAACTAACTAAGACACCTATCCCAATAAATTTGAGCCACCTTATCCCCCGGATTTTGCCGCCAACAATCCGCAAAAAGTTCCCCAGCTTCCCTAAAATTATTCATATTGTATAAAAACAAAGCCTCAGCAAACAACCGCAAATTAGCCAACTTTCCCGCCTTAACTTCCGGCAAATCCGCCTCAAAAACTTCATAAACAGTCACCCATTCAGACTTCCCCTTAACCTGAACCTTATCAATTACCCGAATTGCATAATCAGCAGGATTTGTCAAGCGATCGAAAGTCTGTTGAGTAATTAACAGCGACACCCCATAATTCTTCGTCAAGCTTTCAATTCTAGAAGCCAAATTAACCGCATCACCAATAACAGTACCGTCCATCCGGCTGTTTCCGCCAACAGTACCCAACATCAAAGAACCAGTATTAATTCCCACCCCAATCTTAATCGCCACATCGCCCGCAGCAGCGCGCTGTCGATTGTATTCAGCAAGACTGTGCAGCATCGCAATTCCCGCTTTCACAGCATCATCCGCACCCTCACTAAACAAAGCCATAATTGCATCGCCAATATATTTATCAATAAACCCCTGATTTGCTAGAATCAGCGGTTCCATATAACTCAAATATGAATTTATAAATTTGAAATTTTCTTCTGGTGTCATCTGTTCCGAAAGACTCGTGAAATCGCGAATGTCAGAAAACAGCACCGACATTTCCAACTCCACCGCATCTCCCAATTTAACATCAACAATACTGTCACATCCCAAAAAAGATAACAACTGATTGGGTACAAAACGACTTGTCGCCTCAACGATATCTAATTCTGCCTCCAGTGAAAGTTGCAAACTGCAATTGACCTCAAAGAGATCCTCCATGAACTTTTTGCGCTCAGCCTCAGCTTCTTTGCGTTCTGTGATATCTAGAAGAGTGTTGATAGCATAGACAATTTGGTTCTGTTTACCGTAAATCGGGGAAGCATGAATTTCTAGGGGAATAATCTTATTGCCGTGCCGGACTTCTAAATCGTCAGCCACCGAAGTTTCGCCCCTCAATGCCCGCATGACTGGCAAGTTTTCCACAGCGCAAGGTTCAAGACTTCCTGCTGGATAAACTTGATAAACCTCTGACAGTTTTTCGGCTGAAATCTCAGACACGACTTCTTTGTCAAATATCTCTTTTGCTTTTTTATTAATATAATAAACTTTGCCATCCGCATTCAGCACTCCCACGCCGATCGGCATTGCTTCCAAAAACTGCATCAAGCGATTTTCGTTGTCGTGGAGTGTCGCAATCAGTAGCGATTGCTTGCGGTTTAAATCTGCCAATTCCTGATTCATTTGCTGAAGCTGCGCGTTTTTTGCTGCCAGCAGTTGATTTTGCCGATAACTATTTACTGCTTCTTTTACCGTTAAATTCAAGTCTTCTTGTTGCCAGGGTTTGGCCATATAACGATATAAATTTGCATTTTTAATAGCATTTCCCACCGCCTCAATATCTGCTTGCCCTGTCAGCATAATTTTAATAGTTTGGGGCGAAAGTAGGTGGACTTGTTTTAATAGTTCATCTCCCTTCATTTCAGGCATGATATGATCGGAAATAATTAACGGTACTTCATACCCATCCAACAATAATTCTTCAAGCAACTCTAATGCTTCCTCCCCACCCTCGGCAATTTCGATCAGATAAGCATTGCCGACAGCTTCTTGGAGTTCTGCTTTGAGGCTCTTGAGTACAGTGTTGTCATCATCTACACAGATTATTACCTGTTGTTTCATAACTTCAACAAACCAGATTTTATAGTCTCCAGCAAATCGGCTTCCGACCAAGGTTTAGATAAGCAGCGATGGAGATTAGCCTGCTTTTTTGCTCGGTCAACTGCTACTTCGTCAGCTTGACCGGTCAGCATAATTGTAATAATATGAGGGTATTGTTTGTGAATGCGTATCAGCAACTCATCTCCCTTGATACCGGGCATCAACCAATCAGAAATAATCACAACAACGCTAATTTCTTCATCATAGAGTTCGCCGATTACATCTAAGGCCTCTTCAGCATCTTCTGCTCCTTCATAGGTGTAGGCATTCCCAAATGCTGCTGCTAGCTGCGTCCTGAGACTATCTAACACCATTCTCTCATCGTCAACGCACAAAATAACTGGTTTAGACATTTATATTTTCTCCTTTTTGAGTTCTTATTAGTAGGAAAAGTAGTAAAATGTATTAGTATACCCGATCGCATTTTCAGATGCTAGTTGGCGATCGCGCCGGCGACCGTTACCTTGGTTTTTTACCAAAATACTTGCTGACAATCCTCTTGGCAGAGTTCAAAAACCCCGTTTCTTGGTTTAAGTGCGATCGCCAATTAAATGCCGCGAAACAACCAATTTCCAAGTCCTCTCCCCCTCCCCAGTCACCGAAACCCATAAATCTAGATGCGTAGCAGCTTAGCCGAGCATAACGCACCGTACAGCGATTTTACATCCATTTCCGGTAGAATTCGAGTTATTGTTCTCAAAATGCTTTAACTTTTGCCATCCTCCCAATGGGATAGATTGCAGATGGGATGGAACTAAATAAAACCCCACCTACTTACTGCGTTATATCGTTTGCCAGATACTTCACCTCCTTATATAGCGGTTCGATCGCGTTGTGAGGATAGCCCTATGCCCTATGCCCGGTTTGGCCTATGCCCTATGCCCGGTTTGGCCTATGCCCGGTTTGGCCTATGCCCGGTTTGGCCTATGCCCGGTTTGGCCTATGCCCGACAGCACCTCATCTTTCGCTCGAAAGGCTATACACCACTTATTGGTAGAAAAACATTAAATATAGTTTGACCGGGAATCGATTCCACTTCAATCTTTCCCTGATGTTTTTCAACAATCTTCTTAACAATATCTAGTCCCAAACCGCTGCCTTCTCCCGGAGGCTTAGTAGTAAAAAATGGGTCAAATATTTTCTCTTTTATCTCCTCTGGTATGCCCTTACCGCTGTCACTAACACTAATCTTAACCTGCTGGTCTTGTTTTGTCACATCAATAGTTAGCGTCCCCCGATAATCCATTGCTTGCAAAGCATTGTGCACCAGATTTGTCCACACTTGATTCAGTTCGTCGGGATAGCACAGTATCGGCGGAATTTCGGCATAGTTTCTAACCACCTCAATACCTTGTTTTAATTGATTTTGATAGAGAGTTAAGATAGTTTCTATCCCTTCTGCAATGCTGGCGCTTGTCTTGGTACCAGACTGTTCGTAGCGGGCATAGGTTTTCAAAGCAAAGACAACTTTTGATGCTCTATCTGTGGCAGTGTTAATAATGGCAATACCTCTTTTTAATTCTGACAGTTTGTATGCAGCTTCTACAAGATGCAAGCTGTCAGGTCTTTGCAGCAGTGGTATAAAAGTTTCGATTCGCTCATAGACCCCCATCATGACTAATCTATCAGCCACAGTATCGGCACTCTCAATCTCTAATGTTTCGAGTTGGCTTCTTAAAGCTTTTTTTAATTTGCGTTCTTCTTTGGTTGATAAGTTTGTAGATTGTTGGAGAGAATACTGAAGTAATTCTAAGAATTTCTGTCCAGCTTCTGGGGAGAGAGATTGAAAAACTGCGGGCAATTGTTCGAGAGTTCGATCCAAGAACTTAGAAACATTGCCCGCACTGGAGCGAATTGCACCTAGGGGTGTATTAACTTCGTGGGCAACTCCGGCTACAAGTTGTCCTAAAGCTGCCATTTTTTCTGATTGAATCAATCCTTCTTGGGTAGCTTTGAGTTGTTGGAGAGTATCGCTGAGTTCCTGATTTTTTTGGTGCAGAGCTAATTCTGCCTGTTTGCGATCGCCAATTTCTCGGCACACCGCGTGCAGAATTTCTTTTCCATCTAAAGGAATTACTGTCAGCAATACTTCTACCCAAAAATCTTCTCCATCAGTGCGGCGGTGCATCCATTCAAAGCGGTGATTTCCTCGATCGAAAGCCCGGGCTGTCATGGCTTCAGCTTTTTCAAAAGAGTTTCTACCGTCAGGTTGAAACTCGGGGGAAATTTGAGCCGGATGCAGAGAAAGAACCTGTTGTTTGTCCGTGCAGCGCATCATTTTGACTGTGGCGGGGTTGCAGTCGGTAAATATGCCTTCATCTAACAGCAGAATAGCATCGGCAGATTGCTCGTAAAGTTGTCGAAAGCGAGCTTCTGACTGCTGGAGTTCTTGGGTGCGTTCTGCTACTTTTGCTTCTAAGTTGGCATAGAGTTGGGCATTTTCTATGGAAATTGCGGCTTGCGAGGACAAGATTTTTAAGAGGGCTAATCTGTCGGGAGTAAAGGCACCCGTTGTCAGGTTGTTTTCTAGGTACAGAATTGAAACAAGCTTGTTTTTCTCGATCAGAGGAACGCAAAGAATAGATTTAGTTTGATGTGCCTTGATATAAGTGTCGTTAGTAAAGTTACCTTCACGAGCAGCATCATGGAGAACAACATATTTGTGAGTGCGATCGACATAATTAATAACGGCTATTGAGACTAATTCACTGCTTTCAAGTGGGATTGACTGTAATAAATTGATGCTGTCGCAATCAACTGCACCGGATGCTTCAATTAGCAGTTTTCCCTGAGATTTTAACAACAAGTAGCCTACCTCTGCGCCAGCATTCTCAATCAGAATTTTCATCAATTTTCGGAGTAATTGCTCGATCGCTATTTCACCAGCAATGGCTTGGGAAGCTTTGATAACTGTAGCTAAATCTAAAGCTATACCTGAATCTGTGGTAGTGTGAGTATCGATCGCGATCTTGCCTGTGTTCTTAGTCATACTCGCCGAAGATTGAGCCCGTAATTGTGGATATCTTGCTTCTAAATTCTCAACTTTTGCCCTAGCTTGCCAGCGAGTATAGCCGTAGTGTGCTCCTTTGAGATAAGTTTGGGCAATCTCCTCCATACCGCTGGCCAGATAAAATTCCGCTGCTAACTCATAGGCTAAAGCTTGATCTTGAATATATCCGGTGTCTCTTGCTCCTTTAATCGATCGCTCGTAAAGTTTAGCGGCTTGCCAATTATCTCCCAAGACTCTTGCTTTTTCAGCTTCTATTAAATCGTATTTATGTTGAAAATTGGCTGGGGCAAGTTCTGCCCATTGCTTCATTTGCTCTTGATTTGATTCCACTTGGTGCAAACTGTCTGAGTATTCGGTAGAATACTGAGCGAGAATAGCAAGAGAAGAGTAGAAGTTGTGAATAGCGACATACATAAATCCCATGACAGAATCTATGTACTCTGCGGCGGCGATCGCATTCTTCACGGCCTCAGCATAGTCTTTGAACAAATAAGAAAGATTTAGTTTAGCAAGGTAAACAATAAAAAGCAGCGTGCGGTTATTCGCTGCTAATAAACGGGGAAGGATTTCGTCTTCATTAAAACTTTCCCCCTGCAAGCAAGATGGCTTCGCAGCTTTCCCCAAAAGATTCAAGCTAACTTGCCGCCATATATTAGTTTGATAGATAGAGTATTCCTGTTTAAGCTTCACTAGCTGTTCGCAAGATAGCTGCATTTTTAACTCTACAGCTTCGAGTTGTTCTCCCGTCAAAAATAGGGTGACACAATAATCCTTAATACAATAACAGGCGTACTCATTATCTCCTGTATCCAGTCCACTTTGAATTCCTTCTTGAAGCAAATAAAGGCTGTTTCTTGCTGGATCTTTCCAGTGTTTTACTAAAGCGCAAAATAAGTTATAAATTTTGGCTTTGAGATTTGTAGCATGATATATATTTACTAACTTCAGTGCCAATTGTCCGGCGTGATATCCAGTTTCTATGTTGCCTTGTGCCGAACAGATAGCTGCATACCAAACATAAGCATAAGCAGCCAAGGCTGAATAACCTTTTTGAATTGTCAGGTTAACCATTGTCAAGATAATTGACAATAAAACTTCGGGTTTGGCAAAATAAGCTGACGGACAAATAGACATCAAAATCCGCATGGCTGCTAGTTGAGCAGCTTCCGTCATTTCCGGGAATTTTTCTAAGTCTGTCAGTGCTGGCAACTCTACAATGCTATCTTCGCCTGTTGAAAGAGAAATTTCCAGTAATTTTAATGCTTCTAAACCAGTTTCTATAGCTTTTACAGGTAGATTGTGAGCTGTATAAATTTGGACTTTTAACTCGTAAGCTTTTACCTTTGCTAGCCGATCCTTTGCGTGTTTCAGAATAATTTCAACTAATTTTTCTGCTCGCTCAAACTGAGTGTTTAAATATTTAGCTTCTACAGTTTCTTGATAGAGATTTAGCGTCAGGTCGTACTCTGTTTGCCAACTATTTTCTGCTAAAAGTTCTAATCCTTTACGCAAATATTGAACCGCCACACTGTAAGCCGTCGCTGCTTTGGCTTTCTGCCCCGCTATTAAGTTCAGTTTAGCAATTTCGTTTCGCTCTTGTTGATGGGTTAGTAGAGGCTGTACTGCCGTGCTTGCCCTTACCCCAACATTGAGATGATCGACAATTTCAAATATTTTTTTCGATCGTGTTTCGGGCGAACTGTTCTTTAGCAACAGGCGACCAATTTGTAAATGGATGGCTTGTTTATCTGATTCCTCAATCAAAGAATAAGCTGCTTGTTGGATGCGATCGTGTCCAAACTTATAGTATTGAATTAAGAGTTGAGTATCTAATTCTGAGATTGTAAAAATTAACTCAGACTGAATTGCCTCTTTCAGATCGGAGAAAATTGCAGATGGCGATCGCTCGCAGATAGTTGAGAGAGTATTTAAGTCAAAATCTGCACCTATACAAGCTGCCAAACGCAATACCTGCTGAGCGGTTGACGGCAATTTATTGAGTTTGCCAATCATTAATTCTACCACATTGTCAGTAATTGCCCTTGCCTGAATCTGAACAATATCCCACTGCCAAGTGCGAGAGCTAAAATCGAATTTTAGCAGGTTTTCAGTATATAGGGTTTTCAATAATTCCGTGACAAAGAACGGATTACCGCTAGTTTTTTTGAGGATTAATTCTGCTAAATCTAGGACTGAATCACGAGTGCCTTGCAACGTATCTGCAATCAATTCATCGATCTGTTTTTGGGCTAAAGGTACAAGGCTAATCTGGTTGACAGATGCTCCCTCAGAGCGGATTGCTTCCAGATTCACCATCAAGGGATGGGTGGAATTGACTTCGTTGTCTCGATAAGCTCCAATCAAAAATAGATATTGGGTATCCGCATCCGCCATCATCAGTTGAATTAATTTGAGGCTGGCAGAATCTGCCCACTGTAAATCGTCCAGAAAAAGAACTAAAGGATGCTCTTTTGAGCAAAATATCCGAATAAAATTGCTGAAGATAAGATTAAATCGATTTTGCGATTCACTTGCACCTAATTCCGGCAAAGCCGGCTGTTTGCCCACAATCAATTCTACTTCGGTAATTAGGTCAATAATGATTTGACCGTTAGCACCCAAAGCATCTAATAATTTTTCTCGCCATTGATTAAGCTGTTCTTCGCTTTCGGTTAACAGTTGCCGCATTAATCCAGAGAAAGCACTGACAATAGCAGAGTAGGGAATATTGCGCTGAAACTGGTCAAATTTTCCAGCGATAAAATAGCCTCTTGCCTTGGTTATCGGTTTATATATTTCGGCTACCAGTGCTGATTTGCCGATGCCAGAATAACCAGCAACCAGCATGAGTTCTTTGCGGGATTTGTGGCTGTTTTGGCTCTCGCTAATCCGAGCGAATGCTGCTAGTAAAGCTGCAACTTCTGCCTCGCGTCCGTAAAGTTTCTGGGGAATTTGGAACTTGTCCCAAATATCTTGGCTGCCGAGGCGGAATGGTTCAATTTTGCCCTTTGTCTGTAACTGGTTAAGACATTCTTCTAAATCTGCTTTGATTCCGCTTCCACTTTGATAGCGTTCTTCTGCTGTTTTTGCCATCAGTTTCATCGCGATATCAGAAATCATTTGGGGGATTTCTGGATTAACCCGATCGGGCGGTACGGGCTGTTTGGCAATATGACAGTGCACCAACTCCAAAGCATCGTCAGCGGTAAATGGAAGTTGTCCGGTGAGAAGTTCGTAGAATGTAACGCCCAAAGAGTAAAAGTCCGTGCGATAATCGAGAGAACGGTTCATCCTTCCAGTTTGTTCTGGAGAAATATAGGCTAAGGTTCCTTCTAAAACATTGGGATTTTTTAGGCTATGATTTTCGCGGGTGAAGACGGTGGCAATGCCAAAGTCGATAATTTTGACTTGCCCGGTTTTTGGGTTTAGCAGGATATTGGCAGGGTTAATGTCTTTGTGGATGATGTTGGCAGTATGAATTTGAGCCAAAATCTCGGCTGTTTGGATCGCAATGGGGAGGAAGTGCTGCAAACAGGAAATATTTTGCGTTTCTACAGGGTTATCCTTCAACATTTTTAAAGAAGTGCCGCCAAAATCTTCCAAGATGATGATTAGGGTTCTCTGATACTCCTGTAGGCTATAAGCTTTGACGGTTCCTTCACAAAGGAGATTGCAAGTAATTTCGTATTCCTGCTTGTAGCGGGCAAGTTCAGCAGGGGCGGGATAATCTCGTTCGAGCATTTTGAAGATAACAGACTGGTTATCCTGTTCTCGGATACCTCGATAAACCTTTGAGTTTTGGCTTTCGTAAATTCGATCGAGTATGCGGTAGCCTTCAATTTTTAACATTTGGGATGATTGGCAAAATATTAATTTTCTTGTATTTGCGCTGGTATTCTATCTGCACCCTGTTTAACGGTCGCTTTTTTCTGACTGGTTCTGAACTGAAAGGATTTTACAACAAAGAACTTGAATATTTTTCGCTCTAGTCGCTTCCCTTGCAGGAGGTTGTCAGCCCAAAAAATATCCAAGTTACAGTTATAATTTTTTTCATTTTACAATACTTCCAAAAGAACCCGGAAATATCCTCAAATAAATCTGACAGCCTTCCGAGCTGATTTTTTTTTCAACCTTTCGGTTTGCGGTCGAAAGGGTTCCAATCGTCGTATTTGGGATAATCGGAATATTCAAATCCGTTGAGAAAAGTGCCGTCTGTATTGGCGATCGCGTGTATGACTGCATCCAATGCTGTTCTCAATGCCGGTTCCGTCCAACCTCCTTCCACCGAAAAAGCTTCGCCAGCAAAGTATAAACCTGAGTTGGCACTGTATTTCTGATTGTATCTCAGCAACGCATAATCATCATTCCACGTCATTTCTCGGTACAGCTTGGCACAACCTCGGTAGTTGGGCATTTTTGCCCAATGTATCACAGCGGGTCTGCTGGTATCAACATAAGGCGATACGGGGGTTTTGATGTTTTCGCACTCGATCAATATTTTATCTAGTTCATCGAGACATTGTTTTGCCAATTGTTCGCTGCGATCGCTTTCTGCAATAAACTTGTTGGCATCGTCTTCCCAAGTGTAACTAACTAGCAAAACCCCCGGATCGTTTTTGACTGCATAACCGTAAACGCCCTGCAAATATGTATCTGTGCTGATGAGCTGCGGGATCGGACAACCGCTGATTTCCCAATACCTTTCCTTTAAGGGGTAAAACACCTTGCAACTCGATATCCAGTGAGATTCCTTGATGCTGTAGGTGACATCAAATGGCAATTGAGTTTTCGGGTCAAAACCTTCAAAAGCCATACCCATTTCTGTAGCCCAAGTCGTAGGTGTCAGAATAACTAAATCGTAATTTCTCGGTGATTCCAAGTTGGCAGAAGTGATCTCTACGTTTCTGCGATCGAGGTATTTGATTCTATTTACCGGATTCTTCAGATACAGATTGACATCATACTTGCCTTTTGTTTTTGACGCTTCATAAAGCGACACATTTTCGACAAATTCACTGGTCACAGGCTGATAAAACAGGCATTCTGCAAATGTTTGTACGCCCACATAACCGGGAGAAGGGAATTCGCGCTCCAGACTGTCTGTTGTTCGCTGCTGATATTGAGATCCAGGTGCAAAATTTCCCTGTCCGTCAAATGTTCCTTGAATTAGCTGATGATTCGTACCGAAACCGAACAGCAATGTTCTCATCGGATACAGACAAGAAATGTCGTAGAAAGCCCCCCAGCCGCCATCTCCAGCACCGATGGTATAAAAAAGTTTGGACTCTGCTTCGTTCATGCCCAAACCGCCAAAGTATCCCGGCTTAGAAGGGTCGTATCTATCTATTGCTGCCATATAAACCAGCTCTCTAAAATTTTTGTCCCAATAATATTGAACGACATTGTGCCAAAACTCTTCCCATCCATCTTGTCCGTAAAACTCTTGGCAAACACTCGTTACCATGTCTGCGAAATGCACCCATTTATCGTATACAGCTTTGAATAATGGATTGGGAGGGCCGCCATTTTTCTGCCAGATATCGAGTCGCGGCTTAGGATAGGGATTTTGAGTATCGGGGCCGCAGCCGTTGTTCAAATATATTCCGGTATCGGCTATTGATGAACCGGGGTCTGGGAAAGGCTGCGTCGTAATTTGAAACAATTCTCGGTAATAATCTAATACACTGTTGCGGCTCCCAGGAGCGGGGAAAAAAGGCATCCTCATTGCACCCATTTCCAATACAGTATGTTGCCCCTCAACTGCTATAGAGTATGTTCTGCCGCCGATTCTATGGCTGGCTTCATAAATGTCAATATTGGTGTACCCGCACCTGAATAGCTCTCTGGCTGCAGTGAGTCCTGCTATCCCCGCACCAATAATTGCGACTTTAATCTGAGGGTTGTTGTTGCAACCAATAGATTGATTTTTGTTGATTTCCAGTAGGTGGTAATAGTTGAAGTTAAAATCTGCGGTATTGGGCCATCTAAATCTCCAAGGAGTTGAGGGAACAGATGCTGGTTCTCTGTATTCACCGCTACTGCCAAACAAAGCTTTATTAACCATGTTTTTATTTCCCTTTGATTTTGACAAATATTATCATCGGGAGCAACTCGAATGTGAATAATTACAGAATGATTTAATATTATTAGTTTGACTGCTTTTCCTACTTTTGTAATAATAGCTATTAGTTATAAGATCAAGCTTTAGTAAATGCTGATTATTTCTTATGAGTAACTATTTTCGGCAAGGGCTAAATGACACCCGATGCAAGACAGACGCACCGCAACGTTCCAAAGCCAATTTATGTTTAGCAGTACCATATCCTTTGTTGTTTGTCAAGTCATATTCGGGATACTTAACAGCCAAGCGCACGATTAATTCATCGCGCCAAACTTTAGCGACAATACTAGCAGCGGCTATCTGAATCGATCGCGCATCACCTTTAATCATCGTCTCTTGTGCGATCGCCAAATTGGGGATTCTTTGATTCCCGTCAACCAAACACAAATCTGGAGTAACCTTCAACTTCAAAATCGCCCGCTTCATCGCCAACAAAGAAGCTTGCAAAATATTGAGGCGATCGATTTCCCGCACCGAAGCCACACCAATTTGACAGTCAACAGCCACAGCCCGGATTTTTAGTGCTAACCGACTCCGGGCTGTGGCACTCAACTGCTTGCTGTCGCGCACCCCGCAACTTGCTAATTCATCGATAACTTCGTCGGGCAGAATGCAGGCGGCCGCCACCACGGGCCCGAACAAAGCTCCCCTTCCTACTTCGTCCACACCAGCTATTATCTGAGGATTCGAGGGAGATTGTAGGGGCGGTGCCCCAGTGCCCGCCCCCGACGGAGAAATGGAGAGATGGAAAGACGGGAAGAGAGTAAAAATTTCTACTTCTTTGTTCTTTGTTCTGGCTTTTTGCTTCTTCCCTCTTTCCTCTGACTGGATATCAGTCATCTACAACAGCAGACGAGCGGCGGCGGCGGCGGCGGTTGATCGCTGGCTCTTCGGGTTCGCTTGATTCGCTTGATTCGATCGACTCATTCGACTCATTCGACTCATTTGATTCGTTTGAGTCATTGGATGTCAAAGGCTGATTCAACTCGCTTGACTCATGGAATTCGATCGGCGGTTCCGATGCTCCCCATTCATTCGATTCGTCCATCCCATCGCTGGTTTCCTCCTCGCCAGCAAAATCATCCATGAGGTCGATCGAACTTTCGCCGTAAATTTCAGCCTCACCGTCATCCTCACCATCCTCATCGCCCTGAGAAAATACAGGCTCAACTGCCGATATTTCTGCATAATAATCGGCTTCCTCAGCCTTCTCTGCGGGCGCGGGCGGTTCAAATTCAAATTCGAGCTGCTCGAAAGGCGACTTGTTCGCAGGAGTTCCTGGGAGTGTCACCGAAACGATCGCATTCTTAGGATTTTTCACCGTGCGATCCGTCAGCACCAAAGGAGAAACCCCCATCAGAGCATAAACATCCTGCTCTTCCGCTGTCATTTCCACCGAAATCACCTCCGGGGGTTCCACCATCGGCTTCATCAACTCAGACTTAGTTGGACGCACGCGATCGAAATCCTCGCGCCTGCCAACAGCAGCCGTATTCACCAGCCCGAAGCCCTCCGCAGCGGCCCGGATGGCGGCGGGAGCCTGATAGTCAGAGCGCGTATCCGCGACGGGGGCGCTGGAAGTATTCGGCAGCCGTAACTTGCTGCGTACCGGTTCCTCCTCCGGTACAGCAAAAGGCTCTTCGTCAATTCGGCGGCGGCGGCGGCGTCTGGTGCTGTTCCCCAAATCCTGATAGCTGGGATGGTTGAGCAAGTCCAAAGACGAGGCGTTGCTGCCGGTCTCAAAATCCAAACTTTCGCTAGACGGTTCCCAAGCAGCCCGAGCGGGTTCGAGGGAACGTTCTTCTAGGACTGGTGCAGGAGTTGCAGCCGCCGTAGGTGTTAAGCTGCGGCGTTCCAATCCTTCTGGCAAGTTCAACAAAACGCGGTTGGAGGAAGCAGCACTGCGATCTGCAGATTCCCGCACCGCCCCGGCGAAGTCTTCTTCCCCGGGGAGCTGCACCAGATGACCCAACCCGCTGCAAGTCGGGCAAGTGTGGCCGAACAACTCGTAAATATTTTGACCTTGGCGCTTGCGAGTCAGTTCTACCAGTCCCAATTCCGACAGTTGAGCGATTTGCGGCCGAGATTTGTCTGCTTTGAGAGCTTTATTGAAATGTTCGAGCACTTGCAATTGATCGCGGCGGGATTCCATGTCGATAAAGTCAACAATAATCACCCCGGCAATATTCCGCAAACGCAGTTGTCTGGCGATTTCGGTTGCTGCTTCGCAATTTGTCCAGAGTACGGTTTCGCGAGCTGTGGCCGATCGAGTAAACGAGCCAGAGTTGACATCGATCACCGTCAGCGCCTCAGTCGGCTCGATAATCACGTAACCGCCCGAAGGCAAATCTACCCTCGGTCTGAGGGCTTCTCGAATGGCAGCGTTGACGCGGAAAAATTCTAAAATCGAGGCGCGCTCTCGGTGGTGGTCGATCAAAACTCCTGCAGGAAGCTTACCGCCGTTCCAGCTCATCAACTGCTGTTTGACACGCTTAATGCCATTTTGCGAGTCCACCACAATCCGATTCACGTCACCGCTGAACATATCCCGGAGTACCCGCTGGATAAAATCGTCGTCGCGGTTGAGCAGTGCTGGGGCGCGGGAGGTACCGCCTTCTAGTTGAACGGATTCCCACTGTTTTTGCAGCACTTCCAAATCTTCCATGATGGCTTCTTCGGTCATGCCTTCGGCTTCGGTTCGCACCAGCAGCCCCATCCCGGCCGGCTTGACCAAAATCGCCAGGGCTCTGAGGCGGTTGCGCTCGGCTTCCGACTTGATCCGGCGGGAGAGGTTGACTCCCCTGCCGTAGGGCATCAGTACCAAGTAGCGGCCGGGCAGAGTGATATTGCCTGTCAGCCGGGGGCCTTTGCTGCCCGTCGGTTCTTTCATCACCTGTACTACCACTTTTTGCTGCGGGGTGAGGAGTTCTGTAATTGCTCCTGCCGATCGTTTGAGCCGCAGCGGGCCGAGGTCTGTGACGTGCATGAACCCGTTGCGTTCTGGGTCGCCAATATTGACGAAAGCTGCATCTATCCCGGAGAGTACATTTTCGACAATTCCCAAGTAAATGTCGCTGACTTGGTGGCTGCCTGTGGCTACCACGAGTTCTTGAATTTGATCTTCTGAAAAAACGGCAGCAATCCGATGCTGCTCTGCTATAACTATCTGCTTTGTCATTCAATTTCCTCAAAAAACTGGCAGCAAATTAGAGACACTTACGCACGCTCATAGTGCCTCTTACTTTGACTGTAATTATTAGTAGTAGCAGGAAGAGTTATTAGCTGTGAGTTGGTTCAGGGTGGAATGACTGTTGACTGTTGACTGTTGACTGTTAACTGTTGACTGTTAAGTTAAGAGGGCGGGCACGGGGGCACCGCCCCTACTGACTGTTGACTGTTACAGATACAGTGTTTAAATCCACCCGATCGCGAGTTATGAGTTATGCTTCGCAGACTGAGCTGGAAGATAGAAATAAGGACGCTTTTACCGAGTTATAAATATTGAATTTTGATTTGTGAATTGCAAACTCTCTCACTCAAAATTCAACCATTGCAACTCTTCCTTTGAACGAGCGCGAATAAATTCAGTGATACCGTACTAATTTCTTAACACACAACTTAACACTACGAACTGATAACTCCGCTTGCGTGGCGGTTGATGGCTGGTTTTGAGCAAAAGTAAGTAGGAGTGAAAGCGCGTAGACTTTTGTTGAATTCTTGCGGGAGAGCACTCAACTTACCCCAGCTTGACATTCGACTGCGACTTTCGCCTCTGCCAACCCTAAAACCTGGTGATTTGATTTGAGATTTGAGATTTGAGATTTGAGATTTACTGCACAGATGAATCTGGGAGTTTGAACTCTTAGTCTAGAATCTCAAATTTTGGGTTGTCCACGACGATTGTCGGGGGCTTGTCTCTGTTTTCGATCGATGTCAAAAATATCTATTGTTGAATACCAGCAGAGCGGCTTGAACCCCGATATTTTTGAGTAAGCCGAGGACGATCGACAACCAGTCGATCGGTCGAAATTAATCGCTAAATTTGGTTCAGGCCCGGCTCCTGCGGGTTTGGCGCTAGATTTAGCCCGTGAACGAACAAAAAGGCTTGAAGTCTCGAACAGAAGCAGTTTGCACCCAGCCCGCGTTGCTGGTTGACTCTTAGCGACGAGCGACTAAAGCGCTCGAGCCGCTGCTGCTTCCATAACAAGCAATTATAGCGCAAGCGACACATCCCGATCGAGAGCCGAAGGTGAAATATATTCCACCACGACTTCCCTATCTTAACCATAACCTAGGATTAGCTGACTGCGCTGAACTTGCAGGAGCTGAATTTCCTGCCCGCTGACTTGTTCGAGCATGAACACAAGATGTTCGGGCTTGAGCAAGTTGCCATCGCTGCGACAACTGCCGGTATAGCGCAAGACTGCTCCACCTTCGGATGTACCGCCACAGGCAGAGGCGCTGCTGACCGGTAGCTGCTCTACAAGTTCTAGTTTGTGCAGCCTCGATCGCAAATTGACATCCTTAGTCTTTCCCGACTTAGTAGTGTGCACCCGCCAAAAAGCCTCTGTTTGGACGATCGCCCCTACCCAAGCTTCCCAGTTAGCGCTAACAGCGACAGAGACAGCAGCCAAATTTTCACCTTCAAAATCGCCATTTTCTGCCAGCGGGCCTGTTGCTGCCACAGTAACGATATACTCAGCGGCTTCTAACAACTGGTTGGCAGAAGGAGCCTTGAGGTCGATCTGTTCCACCTTGTAAATCGGGATATTTTCTGGCAGAGTCGCTGCCATTTTTTCCCGAAAAACCTCAAGATCGATCGGCCGAGTCAGCTCAAAATCAGCAATTTCCCCTGTGCTGGTGGCACCTAGGGGCAGAGCATTTGCCACCGAAATCCGAGGATGCGGGTGGAAGCCGCCGGTAAACGAAATCGGCAAATCGGCGCGGCGGACAACTCGATCGAACAATCGCAGCAAATCCAAATGACCAACCAAAGCCATATCGCCCGCCTTCCCGAACCAAACCCGAACCCGCTGTTGCCGCTGCGTATTCGGCACGAACTCACCCGCAAACTCAGGAATTGGCAGCGCATCCACCACCACATTGTGTCCGAAATCCGTCCCGCAAACCCCGCAGCGCGAACACCCTTCAAAGGAACAGTCAGGAACCGTCGCCGCTTCCAAAGCCTTTAGCAAGTCATTTTTCAGCCAGTTTTTGTCGATCCCCGTGTCTAAGTGATCCCAAGGCAAAGGTCGATCGAGAGAGAGGGGGAGAGTGGGGGAGGGGGAG
>NZ_JBARVX010000030.1:0-19630 GCF_049646505.1 Microcoleus sp. | reverse complement strand
TGACTAATTGATGCTAGGGCCGATCGCAAATTCCCTTGAAACTCGCCCAAAATTCGATCGCACTCTTCCTTCTCCAAATTAGTCCAGTGCATCATCAAAGCTAACTTAACAGACTTGCCGCTTTTTTCCAGCAAAAAACCCGCTTCATCCCGGCTCAAATCAGTCAAATCTTGCAACATCCGCACCGCCCGATCGCGCAATTTCTGATTAGTCACGGCCACATCAACCATCCGATTGCCGTAAACCTTCCCCAGCTTCACCATTACCCCAGTCGAAATGATATTCAAAGCCATTTTTGTGACTGTACCGGCTTTCAAGCGCGTTGAACCCGCCACCACCTCCGGGCCCACCAACAACCGAATATCAACATCCGCCTCAAAATTCACCTGTTCCACGGGTACGCAGGCGATAAATACAGTTTTCGCCCCCCGCTGTCGCGCCGCCTGCAGGGCACCGGCTACAAAGGGTGTTGTGCCTCCTGCGGTAATTCCGACAACCACATCTAAGTTGTTAATGTGACGGTGGGCGATCGACTCCGCCCCATCTTCGGGCCGATCCTCCAAATCCTCGGAACTCCGCACCAAAGCCCCCGCACCGCCGGCTATTATGCCTTGTACGAGCTCTGGCGGGGTGCAGAAGGTGGGGGGACACTCGGCGGCATCTAGTACCCCCAAACGCCCGGAAGTTCCCGCACCGACGTAAAACAGGCGGCCTCCTTGATGCAGAGATTCGGCGGCGGTGTCGATCGCCCGGGCTAACTCTTCGCGGGCGCTGGCGATCGCACTTAAGGTTTGGGCGTCTTCGCGGTTGAACAAATCCACTAATTCGATCGAACTTAGCTGGTCTAAATTCTCGCTATTGGCATTCACCTGTTCAGTCAGCAGATGGCCTCTTTCTTCCAAATTTTTCATTTTTTTAATTAGTCGGTTGGCAGTTGTCAGTTGTTAGTTGTTAGGAAAGCAGTTGTCAGTTGTCATATCAAATCCGGGTTTTGGATACCCTTGACGAACCAGTCGGCGCAGGCCGACTTTGTTTCTGTAGACGCGGTTTCAACCGCCGAACGATTTTCGCTTGAAACTGGCGCGATCTTCCTCAAGAGGCAATTACCCGTCACCCGTCACCCATAACCCATGACCATTAACCAATAACTGAGGACTAATGACTAATGACTGATGACTAATGACTGAGGACTACTGACTGCTGACTGCTGACTCTTACAAAAGTCCTTCGAGTCGGCGCCGAATAGAATCGAGTTCGTTTTGGGAAACCTCAGAATCCGGCTCCGGCTCGGATTGGTTCTCGGCCTGCCACTGAGTCTGTGTTACATTGTCTTCTGGCGGAATCGCTAGCGCGCCCGCCGGCACCAGTTCCCAATCATAATCAACACTGTCGCAGAACTCCTTAATTTCTATATCGTCGATCGCCTCGACGGTAGCTTCGGGGAAATCCTGAGCTTCCAACATCACGCCAAAGCGGGTGGCGTCATCTTCCGACTCAAACATCAGAACTTTGTTGCGATCGCCGAGTTGAATGGTATGAATTCCCTCATTCTCGGTGCGGGCATTGAAGAGTAAGACGAACACTCGCATAAGTTTTAAAGACCTTCTTAACCACCGTTTTTTTATCTTAGAAGCGATCGGGCGATCGATTTGAGATTTGAGATTTTTGATTGAGGGCCGATCCTGCGCGCGGCGCGATCGAGAGGATTTGAGGGATTTAGACAACTCGGTTGGAGATTTGAGATTTTTGATTGAGGGCCGATCCTGCACTGGGGGGGAAATCTAGAGGATTTGGGGGAGTTGGAGGACTTGGTTTTGGGTGGTGTTGCGTGTTTTGATTGAATTCGGTAAAGGTTTTTGCAGTCTACCCTAGAGTGGGGGCGTGCCTTCTGCCGAGAGTTGGGTTCGATCGGCACTTCCGGCCTCTGTTCTGAGTCTACCAAAGACAGAAGGCAAAAGGCAAAAGGCAGAATCAAAGCAATTCTACCGCATCGAACCTTGGTTGATTTCCTGATTCCTGAATTCTCATATCATTTCCGGTAACACCGTCAGGTGATGTTGACTGTTGACTGTTAACTGTTAACTGTTGATGGTTTGAACAATACCGATACAACCGAAAACGATATGATATCAATTCCTGTGTGCCGTCAGATGACTTTGACCGTCAACAGTCAACCGTCAACAGTCAACCGTCAACTTTAATTTAGTATTCCGATGCTAACGGATTTGATATCACAAGCTCTCAGAGACAAGCATGACTAACTCGGACGATGACAAAAATCAACTCGCAGCCCGCCCCGGACGCCGCTGGTGGCGCCTGCTGCTGCTTAGCGGTACGGGATTGGGCATTCTCGGCCTGGTTGGGGCGGTGGTCGCACAGGAGTGGGTGCGGACAAACTTAGCTCCTTTGGTGGAATCTGAGGTCAGTCAGACACTCAAGAGGCCCGTGCAAATCGGAAAATTGGAGCGATTTTCTCCGACTGGTTTGCGGTTTGGCCGATCGAGCGTACCCGCAACTTCAACCGATCCAGATTACGCCTCTACAGAAGCAGTAGAAGTAAAATTTTCAATTTGGCCGCTGCTGTTCAACCGCACTCTAAAATTAGATATTACCTTAATTAAACCCAGCGTTTATATCGAACAAGACAAGCAAGGTACCTGGATTAATATTCCCACATCCGAACCCAAAAAACCAGGTTTATTTAAAACAGAAATTGATGCCGTGCGCGTTGAAAATGTCAGCGCACTTTTAGTGCCAAATCCCCCCATCGGACAGCCAAAATCGGCTCCTATTTCTGTAAGTCTGAACAACGGAAACGCTTTATTTCGCGAGCAAAATCAGCGCATCCTCTACGAACTCAACGGTCAATTTACCAATAATGATAATTTTGCAGTCAAGGGCGATTCTCTGTTGCCTGATGCTCAAACTAACCTGCAGTTGCAAGGTCAAAATTTGCCTTTGTCCGACCTCGCCCGCTTGCTGAAACTGCCGGGAATTTCTTTACAAAAAGGTCTGGCAAATGGCAACTTAACCGTGCAATTGCGAGAAAATAAATTATCAGCACTTACTGGAACGGCTAGTTTTGCCGGATTGCAAGCAAATATCAAGCCCCTGAAACAAACAATCCAAAATAGCAGCGGTCAATTGCGGTTTCAGGGAACTAATGTGATTGTGGATAGTTTGACTGCTAATTACGGTTTAATTCCAGTTAAAATAGCCGGAACAGTCGCAACAGGAGCAAATTTTAACCTAGATCGAGCTAGCTTCAATCTAATAACTAATGTGCAGCCCGTAGCCGTGGCAAATGTTGTCAGTACGGTAGAAACAGAGTTAGGGCAGAAAATTGTACTGCCGATCGCAGTAGCCGGAGAAATCAAGGCAGATACCAAACTAACTGGAACCGTTGCAAATCCACTGCTGACTGGTACGATCGCCTCCACAAAACCCGCTGTGGTCGATCGCCTGCAATTAAACAATATTAGCACTAATTTTAAGCTGGAACCGAGGAGAATGGCTCAAACCCCAACTCCCAAAACTCAATCTTCTCTTCCCCCATTTTCCTCTGTCGGTTTGGCTTTGAGCGATATATTGATAGTGCCGGCAGCGGGCGGTAAAATTAGCGGGAAAGGTGAAGTCGATATAGCTTTAGGAAGCGGGAATTCGCGATCGGGTTTGGTGTTTGATTTGCAAGCTGAAAATGTACCCGCAGATAATCTCGCCCAAATTTACGCTGTCCAGATTCCTGCTACTGTTAAAATTGGCAGCGTCTCCGCCAAAGCTCAAGTTTTCGGCCCTTTTGACAACATCCAAGCTAGAGTTCAATGGCAAGCGCTGCAAGGAAGTTTTCCCGCAAGTGGTGAAATTATAAGCCGAGGTAATGCGGTAGATTTGCAAAATACAGTTATCAAAATTGGCGACACTAATGTAAATGTGGATGCAGCCTTAAGAAATCGGCAGTGGGAAGCTTTGATCGAGGGCGATCGCATAGCTATTAATAGTTTACAGCAAGTCTTGCCAGAACTTAATTTACCTCCGCAATTAACAGGTTTTTTCAGCGGAACCGCCGAGGCTGCGGGAACTCTGGACGATTTGAGTTTAAATGCGATCGCTGCTAACGCCAAAGGAACACTAGATATTGCTGACAGTATTGTAGATGTTCGCGGCAAACTGGAATCCGGCCGCTGGCAAGTTTATGGCAATACAGAACGAGTGGCTGTCAATCAATTAATTGATATTGGTTTACCGTTTGTCAACCTGCAATCCTCAGCAAATCTCGACAATATCAAATCCAAAATCCAAAATCTCAAATCCCTGGGCGGACAGCTAACAGGTGAAGTTTTAGCTGCGGGAAATGTTGACAATTTGACCGCTAGCGGCATCAATATCAAGACCGACGGCAAACTCAATTTTGCTGACAGCAATGTCAATTTGCAAGGAGAATTGAGCGAGGGAAATTGGCAAGCAACCGCAGAAACCGATCGCACTTCCATCAGCCGCTTGGTAGATTTAGGATTGCCGATTTTAGATGTAGCTTCAGCATTCAATCCCGAAAATCAACAGTACAGCAATCTAAAATCTAAAATCCAAAATCTCAAATCGATTGACGGACAGCTATCGAGTCAATTTACCGCATCGGGAAGTCTTGACAATTTAACCGCTAGCAGCATCAATGCCAGCGGCAGAGGCCAACTCAATCTTGCCGGCAGCAACGTCAATTTTAAAGGAGAATTGGCAGAGGGAAATTGGGAGGGAATTGCCGAAACAGATCGCACTTCCATCACCCGCCTGGTAGATTTAGGATTGCCACTGTTAGATGTCGCTTCCGCCTTCGTTGCTGAAAACCCCCAAACAGTCGCCAATCTCAACAATATAAAATCTAAAATCCAAAATCTAAAATCGCTAGACGGACAAATATCCAATCAAATTCAAGCGTCGGGAAATCTGAATAATTCAACCGCCGCCGATATTTCAGCCAACAGCAGCGGCCAACTCAATATTGCCGATGGTACGGTTGATTTTAAAGGTAAATTAGATGGTGGACGGTTGCAAGTTTTTGCTGATGCCGATCGAGTTATTCTCAGCCGCTTAGAACAAACAATCCGCGATACCCAACTGTTTGCGCTGACGGCAACTTTGCCCAAAGGATTTGACGGCAGAGTTAACGGCCAACTGGCAGCAGCGGGCAGTTTGGATAACTTGACAGCGAAGGGAATTAGTGCTAAGGCAGAAGGAGTGATTTTGGTCGATCGACTGGGGGCGATCGATACTGCAGCCACATTGGAAAACGGCAACTTAGAAGCATTCCTAGAAACCGACGGAGTTACAGTCAGCAACTTAGAACAAACCCTCAAACAAACAGGGTTGCTGACAGCCAATTTACCGCCAGAAATAGCCGGCACCCTCGACGGTAAAGTCCGAATTTTAGGCAGTGTAGACAATCTCACCGCCAACGGCATCACCGCCAACGGCGACGGACAAATTCGACTCGCCAACGGCGGCGGAGTTGTCAACGCCACAGGTAGCGCCGCCTCCGGGAATTGGCGCGCCTCAATCGAAGGCGACCAAATTGCCCTAAGCCGCTTCCAGCAAGCCTTTGAATCGCAGCGCCAAAGCTTGCAAGCCAGCGGTTTAGTCTCCCAAGCCCAAAATCTCCCGCTGCTGCGAGGCATATTTAACGGCAATGTCAATTTATCCGGCCCGATAGCCGCTGCTTCGGGGGCACCGCCCCTACAAAATGTTCGCGCCGGCGGCAGTTTCCGCATCTCCGAATTGCCGTTTTTGAAACAACCTTTTGAGGCAGCATTTAACTGGAATGGAAAGCGGGTAGAAATAGAAAAAGCTGCAACTCCGGGTTTGACAGCCAGCGGATTTGTGAATGTCGAACTCGAAGGTAAAGGATTGCCGTCAATTGAAAATTTGGATTTGGATATCAAACTCTCCAATTTTAACCTGGCAGCCTTACCAGCAGAACAATTAGGATTTTTGCAAGTAGGGAATGTCAACAATGCTTCAGAAGCAAATCAGCCTGTTCGCGGCAATGTCGATTTCACGGGCCGCCTCACCGGAAATCTCGCTTCACTCAGCTTGGTTGGCGATGTGGAAGTGCGGAATTTGGCAGTAAATCAAGTTGAATTCGATCCGGTACTGGCGGGGAGTGTGAGTGCGAATTCCGATAAAAGTGTAAACTTGCGTTTGGCCGGCGCAAGCGACAAAATTGAATTAGCTTTAAATTCATCTTTTCTGCCGACTTCTTTCTTGGTTAAACGCGGGGAATCTGTAGCCCGCGGCGAAACTGAGGGAGAAACTTTGCGAGTGAATTTAAGCGAGTTTCCCCTCGCTGCTTTGAATCTGTCGCCGGGGAAAGATGCCGGTTTGGGGCCGATAACTGGTACGGTTTCTGGACAGGTGAATGTACCGGGCTGGAAGATGCCGTTAAATCCGCAGACTTTGCAAGCAAACGGACAAATTGCGATCGACCAACCAGCGATCGGCTACATTAAAGGTGACAGTTTTCAAGCCGAATTCAGCTATGAAGGAGGCAACGCCACTCTGACAAACGGCATCTTCCGCCAAGGTACGGGTGAATACTTAATTTCCGGCAATGTCACAACAGGCGCAAACCCGGAATTTGCCGGGAAAGTTAACATCAAGCAGGGCAACTTGCAGCAGATTTTAGTCGCTTTACAATATTTCAATTTAGGCGATTTAGCCAGAGGCCTCAAACCTCCGGTTTACGCTAGCGCCGCCGACGTGCAAACTGTCGCTGTCGGAGAACCGGAAGCCCCGTTAATCGAACAGTTGCGCCGTTTGGCAGAAATTGAAGTGCTTTTGCAGCGGCGGCAGGAGGTGATTGCAGAATCGCAAACATTGCCGCCGCTATCTGAATTGCAGGGGACTTTTGGCGGGGAAATTGCTGTCGCCGGTTCTTTGCGAACGGGGGTGGAAGCTCAATTTAACGTTACGGGCGATAATTGGCAGTGGGGCCAATATGTCGCTGAAAAGTTCAGCATTGAGGGCGGTTTTCAGGACGGGGTTTTAACTATTTTACCTCTGGAAATTCGATCGGGCAAAAGTGCGATCGGCTTTTCGGGACAACTAAGCCAAAAAGCTCAATCCGGGCAGTTGCGGATACAAAATGTGCCGGTCGAAAAGTTAGCCGAACTGGTAGAATTGCCCTTTGTGGATGTCACCGGAAATTTGAATTTGCGGGCGAACTTGGCCGGCAGTTTGGAAAACCCGCAGGCCACCGGAGAATTGAGTTTGGTTGAGGGTACGCTAAACGGAGAACCGATTAAACAAGCTGACGGCAGTTTTAGTTACAGCAATGCCCGCCTCAATTTTGGCGGCAGCGCTTTGATAACTCAAGTCGAACCGATTGAGGTTCAGGGAAGTTTGCCTTTTGAGTTGCCGTTTGCTGCTGTAAAACCTGACAGCAATCAAATTGATTTGAGGGCGAATTTGGAAAATGAAGGATTAGGAATTATTAATGTCTTGACTCCGCAAATTGCCTGGGTCAGCGGCAAGGGACAGGTGCAAATACGTGTCGGAGGGACGCTGGAAGAGCCTGTAGCGGAAGGAATTGCGAATTTTGAAAATGCTACCGTCCGGGCGAGAGCTTTCCCAGAACCGCTAACAGGGCTGACTGGGACGGTGCGCTTTGAGGGCGATCGAATTCGGGTAGAACGAGTTCGGGGACAGTTGAGTCAGGGAGAAGTTGTGGCGCAGGGCGTGATTCCGCTGTCCGTGCCCTTTGCGGAGGGCGATGTCGATGCAGCAAATCCTTTGGCTGTCAATCTCGACAAGCTGGCCTTGAATCTCAGAGGATTGTATCGCGGCGGCGCAGTCGGTCAAGTCCAAGCAACGGGCACGGCTTTCCGGCCGCAGTTGAGCGGTAACATTGAACTCTACGACGGCGAAGTATTTCTCCCAAGTGCGGGCGGCGGCGGCGCAACTGAGTTAGTTTCTTCCCCTGTAGATTCCGCGCCTGCAGATTCCCCTGCAGATTCGGCTGCCGATTTTCCTGACGCGCCTTTGGCTTCCCCCTCCTTTGAGGTAGGGTTAAACGATTTGCGGCTGAAGTTGGGCCGGGGCGTGCGGGTAACGAGTCCGCCGATATTGAATTTCCAGGCGACTGGGGGTTTGACGGTGAACGGAACTTTAGACGATATTCGCCCGGAGGGTACGATTCGGTTGACTTCGGGGGCGGTGAATTTGTTTACAACGCAGTTTAAGCTCGATAAGGGATACCCGCAAACTGCTACCTTTTTACCAGAACAAGGACTCGATCCGACGCTGGATGTGAGGTTAGCAACTTCGGTACAGGAAGTAACGCGCTTCCGCACTCCGGGAACTTCTGTCGCCTCTGAAATATCCGACGCACCGACAAGTTTCGGCAGCGTGCGGAGTGTCCGAATTCAAGCGTTAGTGCAGGGAAGGGCTTCTCAGTTAGCCGAAAGTCTGGAGTTGAGGAGCTCTCCAAGCCGATCGGAAACAGAGATTGTAGCGCTGTTAGGCGGCAGTTTCGTGCAGACATTGGGACAGGGAGACAGTACACTGGCGATCGCAAATCTAGCCGGTGCGGGTTTATTAAACAACCTGCAATCGGTGATTACCAACGCCACAGGATTGACGGAATTTCGGTTATTTCCGACTAGAATTCGAGGCAACCAAGGAGAAACAGCCAGTTCCAGTTCTGGGGGCGCTTCCGGTGCGGGTTCTCTCGGCATAGGTTTAGAAGTTGGGGCCGATATCACGCGCAATCTTTCGGCATCAATCATTCGAGTTTTGTCAGCAAATCAGCCGACAGAATTTAACTTGCGCTATCGATTGAGCGACAAGATTTTGCTCAGAGGTTCAACTAATTTTCAAGGAGACAATCGCGTTACTGGTGAATACGAATTGAGGTTTTAGTCATTAGTCATTAGTCATTAGTCATTAGTCATTAGTCATTAGTCATTAGTCATTAGTCATTAGTCATTAGTCATTAGTCATTAGTCATTAGTCATTAGTTAACGGTTAACGGTTAACGGTTAACGGTTAACGGTTAACGGTTAACGGTTAACAGTCATTAGTCATTAGTTAACGGTTAACGGTTAACGGTTAACAGTCATCAGTCAACAGCTAACAATGCCCAATTCCCAATTCCCCATGCCCGATGCCCGATGCCCAATTCCCAATTCCCCATTCCCCATTCCCATTTGTGAATAATTTGCTATAATAGTAATAGCAGAAAATTAGTTCTGCACATCCCGCACACTAGGTTATAGGAGTTAAGTCAAATGGCAAACAAACTCCAAGTAAAAACACAGTCGATCGGCTACAGTGACTTTTACTGGAACCGATTTAGTCCGAGAGTCGCGACTATCAGCAGCATCCGCAACGCCAACCACTGGGACGGCGGATATATCACCTACATTGCATTTGCCACAAAAGTTGAAGCTACAGAAGCAATGAAATATTTGCTCCTGCATCAAAAAGCTGCCGATGTCGATATGCGAAAAGCTAAGCGAATGAAAGCAAAAGGCATTCGGTGGGAGCTAAAAATTCGGGGTTTAGCTTTTAATGAAGTGTTGAAATGTGCAACTATGGATATAACTGGAAAGCTAGTTATGTTGCCTGAAAAGGTCGATCGAGCAACAAGCTGAATAGCTGCAAACCCCATGATATCGTTTCCGGTTGCATCGGTATACCAATTTCATAAAGTAGCGCTAGATATTACCCCCCCCAACCCCCCCGCGATTTCGGGGGGGCTAAGATTTGATCTATACCACATATGAAAGAAAAATGGTAGTACAATCAAATCGAGTCAACAGTCAACAGTCAACAGTCAACAGTCAGTAGGGGCGGTGCCAAGAGTGCCCGCCCTCTTAACAGTCAACAGTCAACAGTCAACAGTCATACGAACCAGTCGGCCTTGGGGCCGACATCGTTTGTGCAGATGCGGTTTCAACCGCCGAATCATCTACTTCTGCCGCTGCTTTTCAAGATACTGCTGGTGGTAATCTTCTGCTAGGTAAAACTCGCCGGCAGGTTTGATTTCAGTGGCAATATCTTTGTCGTATTTGCCGGAAATTTGCAACTTTTGTTTGGAGGCGCGGGCGGCTTTTTCTTGTTCCCAATTGTGATAAAAAATTACAGATTTGTACTGTTCGCCTCTGTCGGGGCCTTGGCGATTGATTTGGGTAGGATCGTGACAGTTCCAGAATAAATCTAGCAGTGTTTCGTAACTGACGGTCGATCGATCGTATTCTAGCACAACTGCTTCAACGTGACCGGTGATTCGGGCGCAAACGTCGAGGTAGCAGGGATTTGGCCAGTGACCTCCCGTGTAGCCCGCAGCCGTCGAGACGACACCGGCAACGGCGCGAAACTTGTGTTCGACTCCCCAAAAACAACCGGCGGCAAATGTGGCTTTTTCCATCGTGTCAATCATCGTATTGGAATCAAACTTGGCACTCGATTATGCTTGACATATTCCCATGAGCGTGCATTCCCAAACTAATCGCGGCTGTACGTAGTTTAGCAAATATTGTCGTGCTTTTTCCAAGGGTTCTAAGGGCGATCGACTAATTCCCCCTGTCAAAAATTGCTGCCAATAACAATGCTGTAAATAATCGATCAACCACAACTGAGCTTCTGTATCCAAAGTTTTATCAATTTCCTTGGCCAATTCCAAAGCAGAGGGCAGATTTTGAGGCAAATGCTTTACCTTTTGCAGCAAATCGTCGGGGATTGATTGCAGTTGCTGCCAAATCGCAATTGCCTCCCCAGGGCTTCCCTGAGCCATCCCCATTACCTCCGGACGGGATAAAATATCCGCGAATCCGGCTTGCTGCAAAACTTGCGCCATTGCTTCGGGATTCAGCCGAGAAAACTGGATTTTTTGACAGCGAGAAATCAAAGTCGGCAGCAAAACTTCGACAGTCGGAGCAATTAAAATTAAGGCTGCTTTGCCCGGTTCTTCCAAGGTTTTCAACAACCCGTTAGCTGCTCCTTCGCCCATTGTTTCTGCTTGTTCCAAAACTACCACTGAACGCGCAGCTTCTAGCGGAGGCCTGCTCAAAAATTCACTAATTTCTCGAATTTGTTCTAAGCGGATTTGGGGCGGTGCTTTCCGTTTTAAACCTGCTTCTTCTGCTTCCTTTGCCGAAAGCCGTTTGCCTTGGTTCATGTAAGTTGGTTCTACCCAGAGCAAGTCTGGATGATTTCGCTGCCGCACGCGATTTTGCACGGAGGCGATCGATTGCTTTGCGGGAATATTGGCTGAGAATAACAGCTCGATGAAACACTGGGCGGCTAAACTTTTACCGATGCCGTTAGAGCCGACAAATAAATAACCGGGAGCAATGCGGTTGCGATCTACTGCTTGGGTTAGTAATTCTACGGCTCCATTTTGTCCGATTAATGATGTAAAATAATTCATGTGATAGTTGACAGTTGACAGTTGATAGTTGACAGTTGACAGCCCCCTGATATCAATTCCGTTACGGAATTATTCATTTCTCTCTAATCTCTCTGTGTTCTCTGTGTTCTCTGTGGTTAAATCATTCCGATCTTAACGGATTTGATATAAGTTGCGAGATAATAAGGAGGCAGAGCGAAAGTAACGAGTAATCGCTTAAGTTATTAAATTTTCATTCCTTACTTTTCGGAATTGGGGTTATTTGAATATCCCCAAGCTTCTAACTTGCTAGTTACAATGGTTTGGATTTCCTGGGCGACTTCGTGTTCGGGACGATCGCCATTTATGCGAACAATGCGAGATTTATGTTCCTCGGCTAACTCCCCAAAACCTTGCTGCACGAGGCGGTGAAACTTCAAATCAGCTTGCTCCATCCGATCGCGCCCTCCCCTAGCTTTTACCCTCGCCAAACCCGCTTCCACATCAATATCCAGCCACAAAGTCAGATCGCTTTGCAAGCCGCCCGCGGCAATTTCATTCAACTGCTTAATTAAATTTAACTTAAGACCGCGGCCGTAGCCCTGATAAGCAATCGTAGAGTCAGTAAAGCGATCGCACAAGACAATTGTTCCCTTAGATAACTCTGGTTTCAGAAAAGTTTCGACGTGCTGAGCGCGATCGGCCGCATACATCAGTAATTCTGCCATCTCAGATACCAATTCTCCGGAATCTTGTTTGAGCAACAAATGTCGCAGTTGCTTTCCGAGCTCAGTCCCCCCCGGTTCGCGAGTAGCCGCCAACCCTACTTTCAAAAAGCAACTTGCTTGCAGCCAATGTATCAACCGCTGCATTTGCGTAGTTTTACCCGCACCTTCAACCCCCTCAAAGACGATAAATTTGCCTTTCATGACTCTAACCTTCCATTTAAATAAAATAAATCCATATTGTACTGTCGATCTCTTCTAGGTTCGGTATGATAATAAAATCTAAATGCCTCACGGCTGGAGTTTTCTATGGCTCGTTATACTGGTTTTTTTATCGTTGCCGTTCCGATCGACCGTCTCCGTCAGTCCTTGATTGAAATTTTAGAGTCATGCAATCTTGATATTATCTACAATACAGGAGATTCCCTCATGGCTCGCGAAATTCCCGGTCAAGTTTCGATTGCCAAACTTGTCACAGCAGAAGTCCTAATTGAGAAAAATACGGCCAGCGACTCAGAGGTTCGGATGAACTTCGTGATTAAAAACGAGGAACTGCCGCTGCAAACCAATAACCACTGCCGTCAAATGTTCGAGCTAGTCAGCCGTTCAATTATGAAAAACAATAATTGGCGGCTGTTGGAAAGTATGGCACTGTAGCCATCAGTCATTAGTCCTCAGTCATCAGTCATCAGTCATCAGTCATTAGTTTGTGGCTAATGACCAATGACTGATGACTTTTATCTGCAAGCCTACATTTAAGCTCGAAATCCCCGGCGTAGCAACAAAGAATTTGTCACTACGCTAACAGAACTAAAGGCCATAAATGCACCGGCCGCCGCAGGAGTGAGTAGAATTCCGGTTGCGGGTAGCAAGATACCTGCTGCAACTGGAATTCCCAAAGTATTGTAAGCAAAAGCCCAGAATAAGTTTTGGCGAATCTTATTAAAAGTAGCGCGACCGAGGTCGATCGACTCAACAACATCCATCAAAGCATTTCGCATCAGCACAATTTGAGCCGTCTCAACAGCCACATCAGTGCCGCAGTGCAAACTGATACCGACATCAGCTTGAGCCAAAGCCGGCGCATCATTGATGCCATCCCCCACCACAGCCACTTTACAGCCTTGAGCTTGTAAACTGGCGATCGCCCTAGCCTTTCCATCCGGCCGCACCCCGGCCAAAACATCAGCCGCCGCCAAACCTAGCTGCTGCTGCGCCACCGCCGCCGCCTCCTCCGTATCCCCCGTCAGCATCATCACCCGCAATCCCATTTCCCGCAAACGTTCCACCGCCGCCTTAGCATCCGACCTCAGAGTATCTTTTAGCCCGATTACCCCCAGCAAAACGCCCCCAGAAGCCACGAAAACCGCCGTTTTGCCTTGGCAAGACTCCAAAAGTTCTGCAGCCACAGCCACGCCCTGCTCGCCCATCCACGCGGCATTCCCCGCGAACACCCGCCGCCCCTCAACCAAAGCAGAAACCCCCAATCCCGGTTCCGTGTAGAAATCCTCAGCAGGTAGCAGCGGCAAACCTTGCTGTTGAGCTTCCAGCAAAATCGCTGCGGCGATGGGATGACAAGCGCCCCTTTCCACCGCTGCGGCAATTTGCAGCAGTTTTGAGTCAATTGTGGAACGGGCATCTTGCCTGCTGTCAGAATCACCATCAATAATTGTGGAACAGGCATCTTGCCTGTTACCAGAAACACCATCAATAATTGTAGAAATTGTGGAACAGGCATCTTGCCTGTTGTCGAAAATCGGCAAATAATCAGTGAGTGTAAGATTGCCGGTTGTGAGAGTGCCCGTCTTGTCAAAAACCACCGTATCTAATTGATGCACCCGTTCCAAAACATCGCCGCCGCGAATTAAAAGTCCGCGCTCCGCACCGATACCAGAACCGACTAAAATTGCAGTTGGGGTAGCAAGTCCCAAAGCGCAAGGACAAGCCACAACTAAAACTGCGATCGCCAATTTCAAACTTAACAACACAGAAGATTGATAATGGATAATAGGCAATTGGTAATTGGTAATTGGTAATTGGTTTACCATGCCCGATGCCCCATGCCCCATGCCCGATGCCCAATGCCCGATGCCCGATGCCCCATGCCCCATGCCCGATGCCCCATGCCCCATATCCTGTCCTAAAAGCACAGAAGGCCAAATATGAGTTCCGGCAAAATACCAAAATAGGAAAGTTAAAGCCGATATCGTCATTACGCCATATACAAAATATCCGGCGACAGTATCAGCTAAATTTTGAATCGGCGCTTTGCGAGTTTGGGCAGCTTGCACCAAAGCCACCATTTGAGCTACAGTTGTTTCTTCGCCGGTGCGAGTTGCGCGCATCACAATTGCGCCGGATTTGTTGATAGTTCCCGCCGCGACTGTATCTCCCGGTTGTTTCAATACAGGCATCGATTCGCCAGTCAACATCGACTCATCTACGGTGGTTTTGCCTTCGCAGACTTCGCCGTCTACGGGAATTTTTTCCCCTGGCAAAACTTGCAGCCATTCTCCGACTCTGACGCGATCGGCTGGAATTTCAATGTATTGTGGATTGTAGAGTTGAGATGTCGAGTTTGGGGGCAATTCTTCCGAGTCTAAATTTAAAATCGGCAGTTTAAAATCAACTAAGCGGGCGGTTGCCGGCTGCAATGCGATTAAAGCTTGCAAAGCTGATGCAGCGCGCCGTCTGGCTTGCTGTTCGAGAGTTTTACCCAACAAAATAAAGCCCAGCAGCATCACTGGTTCGTCAAAAAAGCACTCCCATCCCATCTGTGGAAACAGCAGCGCCGCATTGCTAGCGGTGTAAGCGGTGACAGCGCCTAAAGCTACTAAAGTATTCATGTTGGGTGCGTTTCGCCACAAACTGCGGCAGCCGTCAACGATAATCGGGCGGCCAGGTAGCAGTAATGCGAGGGTGGCGAGTCCCCAGTGAAACCAGATGTTGCTGAGAATTGGGGCTTTTGTGCCGAGTATGTGACCTAAACCGGATAGAATAATTAGGATAAGGGCGATCGACAATTGATTGATTTGCTGTCGAATTTCTTGCCGCCGCCGTTCAACTGTTGCCGCTTCAGCTTCCTGCTGATTTCCACCTAACCGAGACACAGAGGGAAATCCGTTATCAGTCAACTTTTTTGCTAAAGCTTCTGCATCGACAGCCCCCGGTTGGCATTCAACCGTTGCAACTTCTACTGCTAAGTTAACGCAAGCTGAAATTACACCTGAATGCTGCATGAGTTGGCGTTCAACTGCTTTGGCGCAGCCGGCACATTTCATCCCGCCGACATCGAAAGTCACAAGTTCTGGCGGCGGGGATTCTTTAATTGGGATGATTTCTGGTTGATTTTCGGAGATTGTTTTGGGGACAAATTGCATTGTTTTTTTGTATAGATGAGTAGGTTTTTGTATTTCGGAAATATTTGGATGCACTGTTAAGACAAATGCCTGTATTTTGATAGTAGATAAATTTGGCGGCATCTCCCGAAAGTGTTAGTTTTTTTTAATTCTTATTAATTGCTCGGTTGAAAGCGGATCTCTATTTGATACAATCAGTGAATTGCTTCGTTAGTATCCAGCTTTTGTCTGACGAATTTAGCTATGACACCAACACCAAAATATTATATTGTCAAACGTCTGGCCGGTAATTGCGAGATTTTGCCGTTGGCGGAGCCCGCCCCTACGGGGGCTACGCCAACGCAGAGGATCGCCAAAATCGAAGAACAAGACCCTACTATTATAGACAAGTGGGGCCCTTACGATTCTGCAGAAGATGCGATCGCCCGACGCATCGGATTAATTCGCACCGGCAAATGTCAGCCGCAATTAGGTGGTTGACTGTTGACTGTTGACTGTTGATTGTTGACTGTTGACTGTTAACTGTTGACTGTTAACTGTTGACTGTTAACTGTTGACTGTTGACTACTGACTACACTGTCATCTGCGGTTGCAAAATTCTCTTTTTTTTACCGCAGATACAGGCAGATCAACACAGATTAACGCAGATGAATTAGATTTATTCTGGTTGACTGTTGACCGGATTTGAGATGACTCGCCATGACGGATTGCCAAAAATAGCGAAGCATTCGAGTTGAAAAATCTTGGCTTTGAGCCGTAGATATTTCATCGAATGCTGTTTTTTACATCAAAAGTTGCAGAGGTTTTCTACTTAGATTGAGAAGGTGCTGCACTCGGTTTGGCCTGCGCTGCAGTCGGTTTTGGCGATGCAGAATTGGGTTTCAACTGAGCTTTGTCGTTCCCTGTTTTGCCAGTAACTTCTTTTGTCAAAACTTCTAAAGCCTTCGCGTATTGCGGATCTGCCGTCGTAGCAATTTTATCGCGATCGCGCCTCAACTCCTGTTTTTGAGCGTCGGTGAGTTCAATCACAAAATCCGGTTTAATTCCCATGTGATTGATATCAGTGCCGTTGGGAGTAAAATATTTGGCAATTGTCACCGCCAAACCCGAACCATTACCAACACCGCGTACCGACTGCACCAAACCCTTACCAAAAGTCTTTGTACCCACCAAAACCGCGCGTTTGTTGTCTTGCAAAGCGCCGGATAAAATCTCGCTAGCACTGGCTGAACCGCCGTCTACGAGTACAACCAAGGGTTTGTCAGTAATCTCTCCCTTGTTTGCAGTTTGTCTGTCGGCCTCCCCGACTCGATCGACCGTCGAGACGATCGTACCTTCCTTGAGCCACATCCGAGCAATTTCAATACTTCCGTACAGCAACCCGCCCGGATTGGAACGCAAGTCTAGGATATAGCCTGTCACATTTTTCTGTTCCAAATCCTTCATTGCCGATCGCATTTCCGATGCAGCATTCGCACTAAACTGATTTAAGCGAATGTAGCCGATTTCGCCGATCGGGCTTTTCTGCACCGAATGCCGCACCGGATGAATTTCAATTTTAGCGCGTTTGAGCTTAAAATCTATTTCCTTTTTGTCCCGCAAAATAGTCAGCGTCACCTCAGTATTCACCTTACCCCGAATCAAAGTTACCGCTTGATTCGTATCCATGCCTTCAGTGCTTTTGCCGTCAATCTTGGTAATGATGTCTTTTGCCAGAATACCGGCGGTAAAAGCAGGGGTATCCTCGATCGGCGAAATCACCACCAACTTTTTAGTTTCCTCATCTTGAGTCAACTGAATCCCAACTCCTGTCAATTCCCCAGAAGTTTCCACCTGCATATTTTTGAACTCTTCAGGGTTCATAAACCGCGTGTAAGGATCGTCCAGCTTCTTCAGCATTTCTCGAATTGCTTTGTAAGCTTCTTCATCGCTGGTATAAGTGCGGTTCAAATAATCATTTCGCACTGCTTTCCAGTCAACCTGGTTAAAAGTGCCATCAACATAACTTTTGTCAATAATCTGCCAAACTTCATCAACCAATTCTTTAGGACTTCCCCGAAAAGAAGCCAAAGATTTAGAACTGCAACCAGTGTTGACAAAAGTTACAGCAGTGAGTACAACTGCTGTTGCACTTAGAACAAGCCCTCGTTTTGTTATAACCATTTGTGTGACGCGCGGGAGGAAAAGACTTCAGAATAATTACGCTCAATCTAACACAGGCAAAGCTTGGTCGGATTTTGGATACATATTTATTCAACTTTGCCGAGTTCTATTCCCGAAGCGGAAGCTGCCGCGCCTGAATGCGGGCGCGGGTGTAGGAAGTTGATTTGTCAACGCCTAGAATCCTTGGTATTTCGGCGTTGTACCAAAGTCTAGATCCCCCTAAATCCCCCTTAAGAAGGGGACTTTGAGAAGACTTTCTTGTCCCCCCCTCTTCTTAAAGGGGGCTAGGGGGACTTCGATCGCTCTTGTCCCCCCCTTCTTAAGGGGGGCTAGGGGGGATCTGGCCTCAGATAGAAGCGAGATTTTTCAAAAGTTGCAGTCTCTGTGTTGACACCAATCGCATCGTGCCCGCCCCAAACCTACTCAGGTTCAATCCAGCGATCGTCCGACTTAATCAAATCAATCAACTCTGCCACACCCTGAGACTCAGGAACCTTCTTAATTTCATCCCGGCCGCGGTACAGAGAAATATAACCCGGTTGCTTCCCGACATAGCCGTAATCAGCATCAGCCATTTCCCCCGGCCCATTGACAATACAGCCCATTACTGCAATATCCAAACCAGTGAGATGCTTCGTCGCCTCCCTCACTTGATGCAAGACTTCCTCCAAATTAAACAAAGTCCGGCCGCAGGAAGGACAAGCCACATACTCAACCATCGTTTTCCGCAATCCCAAGGCTTGCAGAATGCTGTAGCAGACAGGAATCTCCTTTTCAGGGGCCTCTGTCAGCGAGACGCGGATAGTGTCGCCGATGCCGTCAGCCAACAGCGGGGCGATACCAGCCGTGGATTTAATGCGGCCGTATTCGCCGTCGCCAGCTTCCGTAACGCCCAAATGCAGCGGGTAATCCATGCCCAATTCGTCCATCCGGTGCGCCATCAAGCGGTAAGCAGCCACCATTACCGGCGCGCGGGAGGCTTTCAGGGAAATCACGATGTTGCGGAAGTCGAGGGATTCGCAAATTTTGATAAATTCTAGGGCGGATTCTACCATGCCTTCGGGGGTGTCGCCGTAGGTAAACAGCATCCGTTCGGCGAGGGAACCGTGATTGACACCGATTCGCAAAGCTTTGCCTTGATCGCGCAGGGAAATCACCAGAGGTTCCAGGGTTTCGCGGATTTTTCCGCCAATTTCGGCGAATTCCGCGTCAGTGTATTCGGTTCTGTCGGCTTTCGGCTTCTCGAACACGTAAAGTCCGGGATTGATTCTCACTTTGTCTACGTGTTTGGCGACTTCCAGGGCAATTTTCATGCCGTTGTGGTGGACATCGGCAACCAGCGGCACGGGTTGGTAGGTTTCGTGCAATTTTTGCTTGATTTCGGCTAATGCTTTGGCGTGGGCCATGCTGGGCACGGTAACGCGGACGATTTCGCAGCCAATCTCGTGCAATCGCCGAATTCCTGCCACCGATCCGTCGATGTCGAGGGTGTCTTCGTTAATCATCGATTGTACGACGACTGGGTTGCCTCCGCCGATGGTGATGCTGCCGACTTTGACGGGACGGGTTTTGCGGCGTTTGATGCTGGTGTCGAAAATCGGCTGAGGGTTGGGGGTTTTAGTTGGATTGGGCAGAGTTTGCATAGTTGATTGGTAGAGTTTTGTTACGAAGGTGTATAAAATTGTGTCTGCTGTTTTTTAGGTTGCCACAGAAATGACCTGTTTGGGTAAACAGGTTTTGGGATTTAGGATTTTTGATAGAAGTACGATCGAACTTGTAACTCACTTTGTTTAGTTTTGGGCGATCCTCTTCGAGGGCTTCGCTAACGGGCGAAAGATTAAAGGCGTTGCTGAATACAAATATGAATTCAAGATTTCCCAATTGCTATAAGCCAAGTATGGTGAGCTTTGTAACATCAAGCGAAAAGTTGATTTGTATGCCAGAATCAGCAACGCCTTTTTTTTTACCGCAGAGGGCGCTCTTGGCGCAGAGAGAAGAGGGAA
>NZ_JBARVX010000029.1:0-3625 GCF_049646505.1 Microcoleus sp. | reverse complement strand
AATATAGGATTGCACTCTATGCTGAACATTCCCGTTCAAACATCTGCTGGTAAAATTGGAATGATTTGCTGTAGCGCTTGTAGCGGGGTGAGGTGTTGGAGCGATGAGGAAGTGGAACTTTTGGTGGCGGTGGGCAATCAATTGGCGATCGCCATTAATCAAGCAGAACTCTACAATCAAAGCGTCGATTCAGCCCGGATCGCGCAAGAACAAACTGCCCAACTCGAAACAACTCTGTGCGAACTTAAGCTTGCTCAAACTCAACTCGTCCAAGCCGAAAAAATGTCCAGTCTCGGTCAGATGGTAGCAGGAATTGCCCACGAAATAAATAACCCAGTCAGCTTTATTTTCGGCAATCTAACCTACACTGAAGAATACACCGGAAACCTAATAAAACTGCTGCAAATGTATCGAGACGAACACCCAGAACCTTCTCCAAATCTTCAGGAAGAAGTAGAGCGGTTAGAGCTGGATTTCTTGCTAGAAGACTTGCCAAAAATGCTATCTTCGATGCAGGTGGGAGCAACTCGCATCCGGGATATTGTGCGGAGTTTGCGAAATTTCTCTCGTCTCGATGAAGCTGAGATGAAAGATGTTAACATTCACGAAGGCATCGACAGCACGTTAATGATTTTAGAACACCGTCTGAAACCTCAGCCAGATCGCGCTGCAATTCAAGTCATTAAAGAATACGGAGAATTGCCGCTGGTGGAATGCTACGCCGGACTGTTGAATCAGGTGTTTATGAATATTATCGCTAACGCGATCGACGCTTTACAATATCCGCCGGAAAATCCGGGAATTATCCGCATTCGTACAGAGGTAGAAGGTAATTGCGCGAGGATCGTAATTTCTGATAACGGTTCAGGTATCAGCGATAAAGTCAAGCAGCGGATATTCGATCCTTTCTATACTACAAAACCGATCGGTTCCGGTACGGGGATGGGTTTGGCAATTTCCCATTCAATTATTGTCGAAAAACACAAAGGTAAAATCAACTGTTTTTCGGCGAACGGGAAAGGTACTGAATTTGCGATCGAGATTCCGATTAAAAGAATAGAAAATTAAATTGGTTCGATCGTTCGGACTTCAGTCCTTCTTAAATTCCGAGGACTTCAGTCCCCACTACAAACCTATTATGCAATTCGTTCGAGTGTGAGGATTTAAGTCTCGCTCTTATGCGGACTGAAGTCCTCACTACAAACCTATCAGGGTTTTTTACCAATTTTGTCTGAATTTGATATCATATTAACAATCTAAAATCTAAAATCTAAAATCTAAAATGGCATTACCTCCAGGCAGTTTAGGTTTACCGCTAATTGGCGATACTCTCAACTTTTTGCAAGATTCCCAATTTGCCAAAAAACGCCACCAACAGTACGGGCCAATTTTCAAAACCAGCATCCTCGGACAGCCTACCGTGTTTGTGTGCGGCCAGGAGGCGAATTTGTTTGTTTTAAGCCATGAAAACCAGTATTTTGTTGTGAGTTGGCCTCCCAGCACCAAAGCGCTGTTAGGGCCGCTTTCCTTGGCGCTGCAAACGGGTTCGGAACACCAAAATCGACGCAAGCTGCTATATCAAGCATTTCAACCGCGAGCTCTGGCGGGCTACATCGGCGGGATGGAAGATATCACGGGGCGCTACTTGCAAAGGTGGACGCAAATGAGCGAGTTTGCGTGGTATCCCGAACTGAGAAATTATACTTTTGATGTTGCTTGCAAGCTGTTAGTTGGAATTGATAATGGTTCGGATACGGCGCTAGGACATTATTTTGAAACTTGGTGCGAGGGTTTGTTTTCTATTCCTTTGGATGTGCCTTGGACGAAGTTTGGGAAGGCGAAAAAATGCCGGGATTTGCTGTTAGCAGAATTAGAAAATATTATTCGAGACAGACAGCAAGCAGCCCCCGGCGGGAGTGATGCTTTGGGTTTGCTGATTTGTGCTCGCGATGATGATGGCAATTCTCTGAGTTTGGAGGAGTTGAAAGATCAAGTGCTGCTGCTGTTGTTTGCGGGACACGAAACTCTGACTTCGGCGATCGCCTCTTTTTGTCTTCTCGTGGCTCAAAACCCCGATGTAATGGCAAAAATTCGCGCGGAACAACAGCAGTTTCCTGCAACTGAACCGCTAACTCTGGAACAGCTCAAACAAATGACTTATTTAGAGCAGGTGATGCGAGAAGTCCTGCGGTTGGTACCGCCGGTGGGAGGCGGTTTTCGGCAGGTAATTAAGGCTTGCGAGTTCGGTGGCTACGAAATTCCCAAGGGTTGGAGCGTTTTGTATGAAATTAATCAGACGCATCAGGATAGCGCAGTTTATCCCGAACCCGATCGCTTCGATCCCGATCGATTTACGGGCGATCGATCGACAAATGCGAAACCTTTTAGTTACGTGCCCTTCGGCGGCGGTTTGCGGGAATGTTTGGGAAAAGAGTTCGCCCGGTTAGAGATGAAATTGTTTGCGGCGAGGATGGTTCGGGAGTGCGAATGGGAGCTTTTACCGGATCAAGATTTGAATTTGATCCGAGTACCGACTCCGCATCCCCGCGACGGTTTGCGAGTGAAATTTCGGGGGAACTATTCTTAAGAACAGGCAAGATGCCTGTTCCACAATAGGTAAATTTTGTTGTGGGGTGGGCTTCTAGCCCACCCTGAAAGCTTTATTAGACCTCTTGCAAAAGTGCTTTTCATCAAATTTTGGGACGATGCTCAGAGCAACGTCCCACAAGAAAAAAAGATTTTTGTGGGGTGGGCTTCTAGCCCGCCCTGAAAGCTTTATTGATAATGGTGCAAGAGTTCAGTCTCAATCAACATCCAAGTGCATCGGCCCCAAATACTTAGTCAAATAAGGCGAAAACACCTCATAAATCAGCGTCAGCGGCTTCCCGTGATGCCAAAATAAATAATGTCGCCCCCAAAAAGGCCCCGATTGTTCAAAAGCAGACTCCAAAACCGCCGAATCGCCGAAATAAATGCCTTGTACGTCGCGATACAACTCTGTCCGCAGCCGCCCTAAACTAGCCCATATTGGCAAAGATTTATTTTGCAAATATTCATCTACGTGACTCGCTTCCCACCAAGAAGTCGCGTAGGCGAGGCGCTGTCCCGAAGCTGTCCGCAGCCACACTTGACGGCGCAGGCGCGGCCCTGGAACGGCGACAATTTGCTGGGGTGCGCCGTCTGCGCCGTCACCCACCAAGGACATATCGATCACGTCTACTTCTGTGGGTTCCCCTGTCAGCAGTTGCAGGTGACGGGTGGGGGAACCGTCGCCCAGGAGCAGTATTTGCCATGCCGGCGCTAGCTTAGTGTGGGGTAAACCCTTCTGTACAGAGTCTTCTGCTCCTTCCCACAGGGGGTTGAGAGCGTGCCAGGTGCGGCTGTGTTTGGGTGTGAATGTTGCAGTCAAGGGTATTTACAAAACTTAATTTTTTGTTTATTGTAACGCTTATGCAATTATCCGATCTAAAATCTAAAATCTAAAATCTAAAATCGACGGACGATCGCCCGTAGGATGTCCAGTCAAATAGTTATAATAAAATTCGCGATCGCACTCCGACTCTCATAACCGGGTTTTGGAAGAAAAAAACGCTTTTTAGATACCCGTGCACAATTCCTAAATACT
>NZ_JBARVX010000028.1:0-5630 GCF_049646505.1 Microcoleus sp. | reverse complement strand
CTGTAAGTCAATATATAATTGCTTTACCAGCGCCTAATTTTTAGATTTTATAGTTAATTTTTATAAAAATTATTAACTTTTTTACATACTAGGTTCGGTAGAGCCATAAAATTGCACCTCACGGGTAGTTTTGTTCCAGAGATGACGGACTCGTACAACCATGACAACGCTTTGAAGTCCTGCCCATAATCGGGGTTGATAAAGATGATTAATTGCAGAAACCGGAACCGACCAGACTTGACGAATTTCTCGGCGATGGTGTCCTTTTTCGATGCGTTTTTCATAACTGACATCAATCCCTTGAAATTGCTGAGAAGAAGCTGTTTCAAACCATTCTTGAACCTGATTGTAGAGAGTGGGATGATTTGCTTTGAGCGCCAGAACGTAATCTCCTTTCTTGTCGATAATCTTTTTGGCAATTTCTGTTTGTGTCCCCATTGCATCAATAGTGATAATGGAACCGGTGATATCCAGTAATTCTAATAATGCAGGAATAGCAGTAATTTCATGAGATTTATCTTCTACTTTCATCTGTCCCAAAACTAAACGTTGTTCACTCGACCAGGCACTAATAATATGGAGTGCCGATTTACCTTGATTTCGGTCATACGAACCCCTAATGGTCTTCCCATCTATGGGGATTATTTCTCCTCCCATCTTGGTGACAAGGGTTTCTACCCATTGAAGAAAACAACGATTCAATTCTTCTGGGTTAATAAACTCAAATACCCGACGAAAAGTGTCATCAGAGGGAATACCGTGAGGTAATGCCAAAAACTTTTCTAACCACTGTTTTTTGCTAATGCCATAATTTTCCATGTTTTCCCATCCTTGCGCTCCAGCAATTACTGCTAAAATCGCAATTACTAAGATATCTGTGAGTTGATGTTTCTTCGTTCTCTCCACTCTGGGATCTTTAATATCTTGGAAGTGCTGAACTAAACTTTTTTGAATACAAGCGATATCTGCCACTTCTGTTAGCTTTCTCTCAGGAGGAAAATTTTTCTGAGTATCGGCAGTTTTGTTGTTAAAGCCTTGAAACATATAGGGTATTTTTTGAGATTTTCAACTACAGTATTACTGTCATTTCACTGATCTGTGTTAGGAGTCAAGTGTGCTGTTTACACAGTCTCTTGTGCTTATTTTGTTAACTTTGTCAAGTTCATATTATACCAAATTAGATGAGCTTACCCTGGGTGGAATGGCACTCTATTAACTGGCGTAAGTTAGAGCGTAGCGTGTAAGCTGTTCAGCATCTAAAACGCATATTGTATGGTATAATGTGATAATTTTTAGAGAAAGTCAATGCCTACTAAAAACTTCCTCAGTTCTGAAACAAAGGAAACTCTGCAACAAGCATTAAAAAACCATGAGCATCCAGACATTCGACAAAGAGCGTTAATATTTTTATTACTAAACAACGGAAATACACAAGCTCAAACTGCTGAACTAATTGGATGTTCTCTCAGAAAAGTTGCCTACTGGAGCATTCATGGTGACCCTGATAATTTAGACAGTTTTAAAGATAATAGGATGAAGGGTAATTACCGAAAAGCCACAGAAAAATACATTAACTTACTTTTAGAAACAGTTGATATAGAGCCTGAGAAATATGGTTACGAGTTCGGAAGATGGACAACAGCTAGACTTGCAATACATCTAGGAGAGCAGACGGGAATTGAGCTGAGTAGTACCCAAGTAAGGAGAATTTTAAAATCAAAAAAGTATGTTTACCTCTGGGCTAAATACAGCTTAGAGTCTAAGCAAGATACCGTAGAGAGGGGTTTATTTAAAGATAAGTTAGCTAACTATATAAAAATAGAAAAAGAATCTCCAGACCTTTTACAGGTATGGTAAAGGGCGTGAGAGTGGATTTAGTTTAAGAGTGATTAGAAGGAAGAACTGGTGTAAAAAAGGAACTCGAAGTAATAAAAGAGGAGAGCGATGGAAAGGTCGTATTAATGTCATGGGTGGAGTGAGATATTCAGATAAAAAAAGATGGGTAAATTTTATTCCATCTGGGAACTCTGCTAATTTTTATGCAGTGCTGAAAAACTTTTATGAAGATTTAAAAGCAGAGTGGATATCGCAAGGAAATTTAGCGGAAGACTTTAAAGATCAAGGCTGTAAATTTGTACTCATTTTGGACAACGCTAGTTTTCATAAAAAAACAGAAACTTTGCAGAAGATAGCGACAGAAATGCCGAATGTAATCATAGAGTTTTAGCCCAAATATAGCCCTGACTATAACCTAGTTGAATTAGTATGGCATTCTGCCAAGGAATATGTTGCCAATAGATTATTTGAATCCATTGAAAAACTAGAATTACTGTTACATAAACTTTTAAATGAAGGAGAACTAATTATGAAATGGAACCGAAAAATAAAAAATCAAGGTAACTTAGTTAATGCAGTTTAGATGTCGAACAGCTTATTTCTCTTTTATGTTTTGCTTTATATCGTTTCCGGTAGCATCGGAATGATTTAACCGCAGAGAACACAGAGTACACAGAATCCGAGAATATATATCTGAATCATTCCCGTGTTACCGGATTTGATATTATTCCGATTTTTTGTTCTTTTCTCTGCTCTGATTGCACATTTTTCATTAGCGTTTTCGTGGTTTGTTAAATTGCGCTATAGGAGACAAGTGTAAAAAGATTTAAAGCTTGCTCAATCGTGACGTTTGTTTAAAAAACTTACGCATCGAGGTCAAGAAACCGGGTTTTTTGACTTTTATTGAAGGTTTTAAACAAATATTTTGGTGAAAAAACCCGGTTTCTAGCTACCCCTGCGTCCAAAAGTAGTTTATTCAATTCTGGCTTGGCTGAAGTTAGCACCGGTATAACCAGTTGTCAGCCAAAGAATGGCTCTAGCGCCGTCGCGAACAGCTTTTTCTATCGGTTCGGGGGTTCGCCCAGATGGAACGGCTACAGGCTTAAAACTAATGCCTCGACTGCCGAGCACGATTTCGCCGATGATCTGGGCTCGCCGCATATGATCGTCAGAAGTGATCAGGTAGATGCTTTCAATGCCTCGACCTTTCAATTCATCTACCAGCGTGGTAAAGTTTGTTACCGTATCCACCGCTCTGTAGTCTAGGTGCAGGCGATCGGGCTTAATGCCCGCTTCTGAAAATACCCATTCGGCGAACTCTGGATTGCTGCCAGAAGACACCCAAATTGGCAATTCAGGATGCTTCTGAGCAAATTTGGCGGCAAACACCTCTCGCTCCGTAGCCCCACCTAGAACTAACAAAGCTTGGGGTTTCTGAAATTCGCTCTTAAGGTGCTGATAGCCAAACCAACACGCCATTGAAAGCCCGACTAGGAAGCAAAAACTGCGTGAAGTCCTCAAATGTTTGTAACGCCGGGTGTTTGAATTGATTCTTAACCACATCTAAACCTATAAAAACTTTGCATAGCTGACAAAGGAACCATAACAAAAAATACCGCACGTACAACCCACTAACAGGAATTAAAAATTAAAAATTAAAAAAGGGACTGGGAAGTTAGATTTTAGATTGATTCTACCGTCGCTATCTGGGGGCCAAACTCAGCTATCGGCTTTTTATTCTACACGACTGTTGTTTGTAATAGTTTGCGATCGCACTTGCGACGGGCGCGAAACTCGTTTATTGTAAAATTTCTCGTTACTCAACCCTGGCTTTTTCTAAGAAACCGGATTTCTAGCCGCATACGGGTGCCTTCTTGATACCAGTATCCCTATCCAGATGAATTCGTTAGCGGATATCGAAAGCAGAAGGACAAAACTTAGGGTTTAGCCTTCTGCTGTGAATTGTTCTCGATTTTCCGTTAGTTCCACGGGACTGGCCGGGTTCGAACCGGCGACCTAGCGCTTCAGATTTGTGTGAGTTTCCCCACTCTCCGGACTATTCCTTCACCGTAGGCTTGCAGCCTTTAGGTGGTGGCCGTATGTTTAGGAGGTTTTATTGTGTTTTACTTCCTAAAGCCAGTCTCTGCACCTTCTTTACCTAAACTTAGATAAAGCTTGGCTCAAGATTACCGTATCTGCCGTCAGACTTAGGCTTCCTTGAGTTTGACCACATTCACTCCCAGAGTTTCCTCGCAGGGTGCCCGATTCTTCAGGAGGCGCTTGCTCTATCCATCTGAGCCACAGCCCCAGTTGCTGAACCGTTTTGATTATAGCAGTTAATGTCTGTTTTAAATTTTTAATTTTGGATCGTTAGGTACCGCCAGTGGCAAGTTTCGCACAGATGCGGGCAAAGTTTTCGGCTGCGGTGAATGTGCCCGCGCCGTAACAAGCGCGCTGTCTCCAGGCGGTGACGGGGAGATGTCCGGATGGGGCATTTTCGCCCCACGAGAGTTCGCTGTAATATTTCCAATTTTCCTTGACTCGCCAGCCGACTCGATCGCACAATTCTGTATATTTCCCCCCAACACTTTCCCAAATCTGCTGCTGTACGGTCAATCCGAACCGCCCGCTGCTGTATTGTTGCCAAAGTTGGTCGATCGTGCGAAGGTCTGTAAGAGGAAAGCCGTCAATATCGGCTGCACTCAGCCAGCCTTCATCTTCCCTGACAGCGATTTGCAGCAAGATTTCCCAGGTGTGTTCGTCAGCTTTGCGCCATTTTCCGGTTTCTAACAGCTTTTTGAGTTGTCGGTAATCCATCCCCACTTCAGAGATAGCCGGAGTTGAGTCAGGTATAGCGCTGATTTTGTTTTCTAGTCGCAGTAGAGTGTCGGCTATGAGTTCGGGGTTTAGTTGTTCGAGGCGGTACAGAACCCATTCTAACTGAGATTGAAGGTACGTGCGGGCGATCGCGCCTTGCTGCAATTCCTGTTGCAACTCGTCAAATCTAGCTGACCAATTTTGTTGATTGCGGCCCGATTCCCACATTTTTTTTGCCCACTGCAATCTAACTTGTTCTTGTTTTAAATAAGTTTTGGAAGGCTTAGGGCGTTGCGGGTAGGGAGTCAAATCCCAGCCGCAAATCGAGCAAAATTCGCCTTTTTTTTCTGTATATCGGGCACCGCACACTGGACAGTCAGACATAGCATTTGTTATTTGTTATTTGTTATTTGTTGTTTGTTGTTTGTTGTTTGTTATTTGTTGTTTGTTGTTTGTTGTTTGTTGTTTGGGTTCTTCCTTACTTGGTATGCTAAACTAACAATTAAAATGCCCTGGACAGCAAACATCTATTTTTATAGTTTTCAAAATCTCTAAAGCCATAAGCAGAACGTTTGATTAACTTAAGTTTGTTGTTAATACCTTCAACTATACCACTTGTTGTCCTATCAAAGTAAGCAATTATCTCGTCAAACCAATTAGTAACAGTCTTCACAGTATCTGGAAAATATTGTTTGGCTCTTTTTTGCCAGAGCCCAATTTTCAACAATCCCATCAATCAATTTATTTTTTGTTTTCAAATATTTGTCGAGGTTTTTCTTTTAATTTATGCATTTCTGCCAGATGAAGAAACTGTTTTTTAACATCCATTAGTTTGATATTTTGCTCTTCATTTAAATTATATTCATTTTTTAATAATAAATATTTAGTGTCGTTTATTACCTTTGATATTTCTTGAAATTATACTGCTTTTTTGGACAGTTTTGATTTTTCCCTTAAATCTATTACTTGCGTTATTT
>NZ_JBARVX010000027.1:0-3564 GCF_049646505.1 Microcoleus sp. | reverse complement strand
GCGCCAACTGCGACGGCGCTATCAACAACTGGAATTGCAACTGCAACAGGTTCGGCAACTTTTGGGATTGCTGGGTTTTGGGCGAATGCTCTGGTCCAAGCGCGATCGACCTTTGAGGTAAGCTATCCTAAAACGTATGGAGAGAGAGTAGTTATAAAAATGTCATCTAAACGTTCGGGATTCTTTATTGGCGGTGTGTTGGTGGGTTCGGCGATCGGGGCCGTGACTGGGTTGCTGATGGCACCGCGAACGGGCAAGGAGACGCGACAGATATTGAAAAAATCGGCCGATGCCTTACCGGAGTTGGCGGAGGATTTATCGAGTAGCGTGCAGTTGCAGGCCGATCGACTTTCGGAGACTGCACTGCGAAATTGGGACGAAACTTTGGTTAGACTCAAAGAGGCGATCGCAGCGGGTTTAGAAGCAACTCAGCGGGAACGTCAAACATTCTCGGAAACTGAAGCCGAAGTGACTCCCCCGTTGCGCCCTCCCCTCCGCTAAATTCCATGAAACCCCAAACCCCAAATCCGAGATTCAAGTGAGCGATCCCATATTCTGGCTAGGACTTTCGATTTTGTTAGTGGCGGTTAGCCTGACTGCTGTTTTAGTCACTTTAATACCTGCAGTGCAAGCATTGACACGGGCAGCGCGCAGCGTTGAAAAGCTGGCTGACACGCTTTCTCGCGAGTTTCCGCCTACTTTGGAGGCGATTCGGTTGACGGGGCTGGAAATTAGCGAGTTGACGGATGATGTTAGCGATGGGGTGCAAAGTGCGGGTGAGGTTGTCAAGCAGGTCGATCGCAGTCTTGGTAGCGCCAAGAGGCAGGCGCAAAACGTGCAGGTGACAACTCGCAGCGTGGTTACAGGAATTAAGGCTGCTTGGAAAACTTTAACTCGGAAGCGGCCGATTTTGGGGACAAATCGCCGCTCAGATCGATTGTCGGCGAGTCAAAGAAGTGCGATTTCGCTGAGGGATTCGGGTTTGGATGACAGGTATTCTGGGAGCAATCGGGAATCGCCGAGGTTGAGGAATGGCGAGGGTTCTGGTTTGTCGGAAGATGCGGAAGATTTTGAGGAAGTGCGATCGAAGGATTCTTGATTCCACCCAATTCCCGATCGTCCCCCCACAGCACAGCCCTCCCACCAGCAAGGATTCTTATCCATAAAATCCATCAAGGCATCATACTTAGGCGAACCCTTTTGTTCCACATACTCCAAAGCCCCCCAACTTCCCCACTTACTAAATGAACTCACATCCACAAAGTGCATGAAAAGAATGCCTCCAGCTTGTTTCCAACTATTCAGTAATTGGGTGTACATATCATACATTTCTGGCCGCCTATTTAATTCCATAAAAAACTGAGTCAGTTTTTCATTATTCTCAACTCCTTCAATACCTACAATATGTTGACCGCCCTCGTAAACAAATAACTTGAGACCTTTCTTTTGAGCCACATCTAAGTAATACCTAAAGTCATTATTCACGTCAGGCAAACTATCTTTGAACCCCGGCAGCAACCCGCCCTCTCTTAATTGCTTAAAAGCTTTGCCAAACCCACCATCTGCGTCATTCAACCAAGACTCTACTGTGCTGACACTTTCTTTCCCGCCCAAGTTGCCGCTAAAATATCCAGCTATGGCTAGGGCATCAATGCCGTGTTGATAACAAGGTTTATTGCCCTCAGCTACCCAATAGGGACAATCTAAAGCATAATTTCCTAACTCTCTCCAGGCTCTTTGAGTTCCTAACACGCAGACAACTCGATTCTTTTGATCCCCAAAAACTCCTTTCCAGATATCGCACATTTGAGCGCTACGCATTCCGTGCCATTGCATAAAAGCATCGCCTTTATCTCCCCACTTAGCTTTACCTTGTTCCAAAGCATAATTCGATTGTGGAAATGACCAATTCCAAACCTCATTAGAATACTCTACATTAACTTTCAGCTTGGGATCTAAACTATCTTTTACCATTTTAGCAAAGTTAGTCATATATTCATCCGTAGCCTGATGCGGCATATTAAACCAGGGTTCTGCTTGGAGTTTGTTAGATAAATTCACCATAACTTCTATGGGAACATTTCCTCTGTAAGCATAGGATACACTCTCTGGTTTAGGTCGCTTTGACCAGTCTTTTTGTTCAGAATTATTTGTACCCATCCAGTCCATAAAACGCAAGACTCTAAATCTTTTAATCTTATCTATAAACAGCGGATTAAATATTTCACCGCTTTGATAAAGCTGTTCATCTTGGGAGTGAACAACTTTGATATTGCGGATATAATTCCCTGTTTTATTGGGATCGGTAGCAGTAATTATAATCATGATGCCTCCGCCTTGTGTGGCATCGACATTAACGATGTCCCTCCCCGGTTTCGACGCAGCCTCATCTTTTTTGGCATCAAAGCGATATTCGATCGCACCCTCACCCTCATAAGTAACAATATATTGCCCTGAAGGATAGCGATTGGGGATTTCCCTGAGCAATAGGGTACTTACCCTAGTATATTTAGGAGCATCTTCGGGGGATGGCAAAGATTTCACCCACCCATTTTCATCAAGGTTTAAAAGATTGTATTCTTCTGTATCCCATTCACCCTTACAGTTTGGTTGTCCGCTGACGCATTGAGTTATCCATTGTCTAGAAGATTTGAAAGCATCTAAAAAGGGTAATTGTGTTGAGTAGTCAGCAATTCCACTAAGCCCAACTCCTAAAGAAGAGCGAGAATTTGATGTATTTTGTACATCTGCACGCACAGCTACTTTGTTATCTGTTGGCTGAATTTTTGGAGCAATATTAGTTGTTAAGGCCCAACATCCGGGAATGAAAATGACAAAAATTAATAAACCAAGGACAAAGCCCAGAGCTTTATTTTTCGAGCGTATATTTAATCGAGACATAAATTTGACTAAAAGTTTGATTGTTTTAGGTAAAATCGAAGCGGGCAAGACTGTTTTATTTTTGATATTTTAACAAAAAATTTCTTTTCAAACAATCAGCTATAAGATTATTAACATTTTGGCCTCTCAGTGGAGGGGCGATCGCCCTTTCTGTCCACAAGTGCGATCGCCCATCTAACCGTCTCGATCCAAGTCTTCGGTTTTTGGAGTTTCTGAAGTTGAGGGGAATGTTAATTGGATGTTGATATCCATTGATATTGTACTTTGTTCAAGCCAACCTATATTAACTATTTTTACTAATGCTTCTGTAGGTATAGAATTATTCATTTTAAATTCAGAAGAAGAGAGTGTTTTATATCCAGCTTCCTGTAGCCGATCGCAAATATTGCGCCAATTTCCTACAGGTTCGTTAGGTACATCGGCGAGTTTTTTCACATACTGGTATAAAGTTTTACATAAATAAACCTCTGCACTTTTGGAAGTCTGAAACATTTTTTTAGCTATTTCGGCGGGGCTGCAACCGGAAAGCAAGCCTCGGAGGTAGAGTTTTTCGGTTTCTGTGAGTCCCCGGCGCGATCGAGGTGAGATTTGCCGTTTAGCTTCTGCAAAAGCTTGGTAGAGCCTTTCTAAGTCCCAGTGTTTGGCTGCTTCGGCAAATAAGTC
>NZ_JBARVX010000026.1:0-25500 GCF_049646505.1 Microcoleus sp. | reverse complement strand
CAGACGGCATTTTGGGTACTGCAATTTGGCCGGGACAGCGCGTAGATGTGCGGATGGCAGACTGCGAAGCCAAGTTTATCATTTTGCGGGAAAACTATTCTTATTACGGCACTTTGAGGGAAAAACTGCAGTGGGCCGGAGCTAGAATTAAGTACAGCAACAATCACCGCAATTAATCCGAAATCATCCACCATTAATCATCAATCTGTAGATACTGTCCGGTTTGTGCGAGCCTGTCATCAGTAATGGGAGCCGATCTTCGCAACAGACTTGTTTAGTCTAAGGGGCGGACAAACTTCACTGATTTCTGATGTCCTTAAACAGCACTTTCTACTGAAACTTGCACCAAGAGTCAGAAACTTTTCTAGTTTCTTGAGATTTACCAAGAAGAAAGTACGATCGCCTGATTGACTCTTTTAAGATACAAAAGGCGGGTTTTAGCAACCATAACAGTCAAAAACCAAGAATCTAGTAAACCAGCCCCGACAGCTTCTGCTTCTGTGCAAAATTTTTTCTGTGAATATGAGCTAACTCATATTCATTGATGCGCGCGATTGCGATACTGAAAAAGTCATCCATACCAAATATTTTTTCATGCTGCAAACATTTTCGCGGACTTTAAATGTATCCCCTGAAGATTCAGAAGCGCTGCTTTCACTTCCATTAACTAGCTTGCTGGAATCACCGGAGTTAAATCAACTTTTGGGAAGTCTCGATACTGATTTGCTGAAAAAAACTTTTCCCACTGCTGCAAGTGTTCTAGCCCAAAAGCTTCCGCCTTTTTACGACTGGTTGCAAACAGAACTAGGACTTACAAACGTCCCTGACAGTCCAGATCATACCACAAAATGGGTAGTGGGTTTTTTGAAGAATGAAGAAAGTTTAACTCGTTTAGTTGAATTGCACAAATCGATTCCCAGCAAAGCATTAGAGCGATCGATTCCTCGCTTAGTTGGCACTTTTGAAGATGTTCAACCCACCGCCGTTAAGGAAGAATGGGAAAAAGCGGTAGCCGCACTTTGTCTGGTACTCGCCGCCGCAGCGCGGGAAAATCAGCCATCTGCTAGCTGAAGCAATTCTGTGTGAGTTTAAACAAAGCGGCTTTTTCGGAAAATTTGCAGTTGCGCGCGATCGATCTCAACAACTACCGGCTTTTTCTTGTTGAGGACGATCGCATTATGCCGATTTAACAACAGCCACTGAGCCAATATTACCACCAGGACTCGTCTTTTGCTAAACTTGCGTTCAAAATGAGCCGTTCGGACGATCGCCTCTTCTAGCTTGTAACAACAGTTTTCCCCTTTCTGGGAAATCACAAAAATTGTTCCCGGTATGTAATCGCCTTCATTTGCCCAGAAAGCATACCTTTCGCCTAAAGTAAAGTAGTGAAAAACATTCTTAGCGGTGGAAGTTCGAGCTAACTTTTCCGAAACGCCCAAAGAATTAAAAATTACTGTGGATCTAATATAATCCGGGTATTTTGCTGCAATTTGCTGAGCAACTTTGCCGCCCAAACTTTCTCCGACGACATCGGGCGGATTTCCGCTGTGAAATTGCTGTTTTATCCAATCAACAGCACCCGCAATTTCCGCTGCTTTTAACTGGCGTTCTAGTTTGGCCATAAATACATCGGGCGTATCTTCCAAAACGCGCTCGAAAGGATACCAAGAACCGTAGCCGCGAATCACGAGCACGGGCGGATTGTTCCCAGAAACCCGAAGGCGACTTTCTGCATAAAAACCAGTACCAGAGTCTTCAAAGACTTTTTCTACGGTATAATTTCCATCAACAACTTGCCCCTCTCCGTGCCGAACGTAAATTGACGGATTGGTGGGTTTGAAAGTATCGTGCAGTTGGGGTTTGGCAAACTTTTCGTAGATGGAATCTAGCAAGTGCCTTCCTGTAGGGCGATCGACAAAATCCAATTGTATTGATCCGTACTAAACTAAAAACAATCTAAAAAAGGTTCGCAGTCAGGAATTTAGTCCTGACTATTAACCTTGTGGAATTCTTACAAAACTCGCAAGGTACTCGCAATACTATCGACTGCTTCCATCGCGCGAATTTCATCGAGCGCTTGCTGAAAATCCCCTTCCCGAACATCGTGAGTCACCACCACAATTTCTGCTAAATTGCCGTGAATACCCGTTTGCACAATTGATTCTAAGCTAACTTTGTGGTTTCCAAAACAAGTACCGAGTTTACCAATTACCCCCGGACTATCCCCCGTCAAAAAACGGGCGTAAAAGCGAGTCACAAGTTCCTGCATTTCAGCAATTTTGCAGTAATGTTGATGAGTGCAACTCAGCAAAGGATGGGGAATCGGAACAGTTTCGGTTTTCAGGATTGCCGCCACATTCAAAATATCCGATACCACCGCGCTAGCTGTGGGGCCCGCACCGGCACCGCGCCCGTACAGCATCAATTGCCCGATCGGCTCTCCCTCGATTAAAATTGCATTGTAAACACCGTTGACACTCGCCAGCGGATGAGTCTTCGCCACCAAAGTAGGATGCACTCGAATCGAGAGGAGTTCCGCTTCTTCATCTCCATTTTGCTTGGAACTTTGGGATTTTTCCTCAGCAATAGCCAACAGTTTAATCACAAATCCCAGCTTGTCGGCATAGTCAATATCAGCCGCACTAACTTTTCTGATACCTTCGCAGTGAACATCGGCTAATTTGATGCGCCCGCCAAAAGCTAGCGAGGCTAAAATAGCAATTTTATCAGCCGCATCCAATCCATCTACATCCGCTGTAGGGTCAGCTTCAGCATAACCTAATTGCTGAGCGTCGGCGAGCACTTCAGCAAAGTCTGCACCTTCACTCTGCATCCGCGTCAGGATGTAGTTAGTTGTGCCGTTAACGATGCCCGTGACAGTTTTGATGCGGTTTGCACCTAAAGATTGTTTGAGGGTTTGAATGACTGGAATGCCGCCGCCGACAGCAGCTTCTAACATCACGTAAACGCCTTTTGCATTAGCCGCGTCGAAGATTTCACTGCCGTAGCGGGCGATAACTGCTTTGTTGGCGGTGACTACGTGTTTGCCGCTGGCAATAGCTTTCAGAATCAGCGATCGCGCCGGTTCCAATCCCCCAATCAGTTCTACTACAATATCAACTTCCGGGTCAGTGGCGATCGCCTCTAGGTCAGTTGTCAGCACATTTTCTGGCAATTGTAAAGACCGAGTTCGAGAAATATCGCGCACTCCCACCCGATATATTTCCAATTCCTGCAACAGCGGATGGCGGCCATCTGGGGAGAGCAAAATCTCTGCAGTTCCCGCGCCAACTGTACCCAAACCTAGCAAACCAATTTTGAAAGCCACGACTTTGACCCGTTGAAACTCACTTAATACACAACTATTGTAAAATATTTTGGACTAAAGTATCTTAATTACTAGATATCTGTTGGAAAAATGCCGACAGTTACTATCACTTAATCAGTAAAATTAACCAAACCGACACTGAGACTATCAAAATTGCCAGTTTTCCTTGCCTGAGCAATTGCTGTTGCTCTTGCTCCATTGTTTTTAACAACAGCTTCTGGCTTTCTTGCTCCAGTTTTCCTTGCCTGATCAATTGCTGTTGCTGTTGATCCATTTTTTCTAACAACAGTTTCTGGTTTTCTTGCTGATGATATGTCTCAAGTTTAAACGCCACCTCGCGCCCTTCCTGAAGCTCGCGGCGCAGCTCTTTTAAACCCGCAGATCCCCCTATTTCCTTGATTAAAGACTCAAATAATGTATAAAGCTCATTTAACTCTAGTTTTTCTTGCAAAAATTTATTGTATGTACTCTCATTCTGTTCAGTTAGCTCACGAATTTCTTCTAATTGCGTCAGAGCTTCACTTTTCGCACGGGATATCCCCACCTCTATAACTTTTGCGATTTCTGCTTTCGCCGTTTCTACACGGGATATCTCCACCTCAATAACTTCTGCGATTTCTGCTTTCGCTGTTTCCGCACGGGATATCTCTGGTTGAACTTCACTTGTCGCACGGGATATCTCTAGCTCAAATTCGCTGGTCGCACGGGATATCTCTACCTCAATAACTTTTGCTATTTCCGCTTTCGCCTTTTCCGCACTGGATACATCTAGCTTAACTTTTCTTACTTGCTCAAGCACCTCATTAGCTCCTGTGATACCCTCACTAATCTTTTTCGAGAGAAGATCGAGTTGATCGGCTATTTCAAAATCATTTTGCATTTTCAAAACTTACCTCTATTACAGTCACTTCACAATAAATTATTTCAGTCTATTTGTCTAACGCATCTGGAAAAGGGCGATCGAGCATAGCCTGACAGAGTAACGATACCAAAGAGCCAGAACGATTGGCTATTTGGTCAGAAAAAGGAAAATGTTTTGGTATAGGTTTCCCTATTTTCTCACGGACTCGCGCTGCTTCATAGACTAAATTTTTGTGTTCTAAATCTTTGGCAATACTTTCTACTAAACGTTTATATTCCTTCTCATTACTATGTTGAAAAACAGACGCTTCCTCAACTGCTTGCCAAGAACAGTTCATTGCCCGTAACAGCAAACAGCGTAGAGAAATATTCTCACTCGGAACATTTTTTAACTCCTCTTTTAAAGAGTTAGTGCAATCAGTATTATTTTCTAATTCCTTTGACAAATCATTGTAATGCTTCTGCAATCTCTTGATTGCTTCTTGCTCCCATTCGTAAAGACTTTCACTTTCAACTTCAGCTAAATTTAAAACAAAATAAGTATCTAAGTATGGATGCCCATTGTCACAGCATTTCAGCAACTTTTCTTGAGTTTCTTGAGGGTTATCTTTGAGCAGGCTTACGTCAACACCACTCGCAAATTCAGCTATCCAACTAGCAGCTTGTTCCGCATCAATAGCATCAATAGTTTGGCAACATTCAAAGTACCTCCTACCAATTCTCTCTATTTCTTCTGTAGTTGCTACCACTAATAAGCGAGAGCGAGGGCGCGTTAGCAATGTGTACCATTGAAAACTCTCTTCTAACCGAGATGTCCCATTATTCTCAAATATCCGAAAAGCTACGCAAGCATCAAACTCGCGTCCTTTGGCTTTTTCTGCATTTAAAATTTCTAGACTCCGTTGCTTTCCATCTGGATTAGTCCAAAGGACTTTCACCTGGTTTGCTGACTGCTGAAGAAAATACCTTTCACCCCGTCCCTCTCCAGATGAGTTTACTGGCAAATCAAAAGAGTCTAAAAACTCTAAAGCTAACTCCGATGAAGGGTATTCTAGTAAGCGCACTTGCTCACCTTCTTCAACAGCATATTTAGGATCGCTTGGTTCGGGAAAACGCCGGCCATGATGCCTAGCATTATTGGCAAAGTCTAAAAACTGATTGGCAAACTTTAAAATATGGCGTGAATTTCGATAATTGTACTTAAGTTCAATGGGCCGGCCTAACTGTAGTTGCCCCCAATCAAAGTCTACGGGTTGAATTCTCTGATTTAAGTCTCCCAACAAGCAGAGAGAAGTTGAAGGTCTCTGGTTTTCCCAATCTTTTCTTACAGCAATTAGAGCTTTTAACTGAGCTAACAAAAAATCTTGGGCTTCATCGACAATTAAAATAGTAGGCCGGTTTTGGTAAGGAGGGGAAGGCGGAGCAGATATAAGTTGAGTCGCAACACCGAAGTTGCAGAGGCGATCCCCTAACCTCTCTAACCTTCTTGTCCACAATTCTGGTCTAATATTCTCAAGAATTTCAATACGTTCTCTATTTTCTTGGAAGATGGCATTTCTATTGTTGTTACCATTTTCCCGATCCAGAACGAAAGCTTGATATAGCAAAACATCTCGCGAACTAATTTTTCCTAAATTGGGTGCTAAACCCTCGAATCTCACTAATTCTCGCAGAGCCGTTAATTCTTCCTCTGAAGTTGCTAGGCGAGCGCCCAATTCTGGATCTACTTTACGTACCCAATCAGGAAAGGTTCCAAGCCAAAAACCTTCTGAATTTTGCTCTTTTATCTTCTTGATCTCTGAGTAATTTTCCAAATCTTCACGCACTGCTGGAGAAACAATAAGCATTGTGTTCCACTTTGGATCGCGATGAAGTTCACAAGCTAGAAGAGCCGCACATACAGTTTTCCCTGTTCCGGGCGCACTCTGAACTAACCAATCTTTTGTAGACCGTATCCCAGACTGTCTCAACTCATCAAATGGCTGTTTTTGGTGATCGGTTAGCACCGGCGAGTAGCGATAATAGTTGGCATAAATAAATTTGTACCAACGATCTTCTTCTTTGTTCCAATTACTATTTTCTAGTGAAATTTCATAAGCTGGATGATATACTAGCGCGGTTCCTTGAGGTTTATTCAATTCTTCTATTGCCTTTATTGCCTCTATTTCCAGCGGATCTGTGCGATCGCGACGGTCAAACACCCGATCGTAAACATCTCCTCGCAAACCAGCTTTAATCACTACAATATTGCCAGAATCTAGTTCCCAGATCACACGCAGTTTACCTTGACGAGTTCGCCACAGTTTTTCATGTCCCTGTAAACTTTTAACATCTTGATGGCTGCCTTGGCTCAAACCACTGATAATCTGGTAAACTATCTGAGAATTGTCATAAGATAGTTTTTGTATCTCGCGAAAGGCTGCCCGAATAATTTTTACTGGCATAGGCTACTTTCTGACCCTCGTAATCCAGAATCTTGCATATCCTTATTATTTACTTATCATATAAATTTTGAGATTTATACTTTTGTAAGTAAACTTAACCAAACCTAGCAAACCAATTTTGAAAGCCACGACTTTGACCCGTTGAAACTCACTTAATCTACAATCATTGTATGACAACCGGGCATTCACAGAATAGCGAGAGCTCCGACTTATTAAATAAGCTGGGGATCTGCATGACTAATGAATCCAGAATTTACACAGCAATTTAAAGCTCCGCATCCATATCTGCTCCCATTTCTCGCAGCCTCTGCGCCAATCTTTGGGCACGCTGCCTTTCTAAATTAACTTGCTGTTCTAGCTGTTGATTCTGCTGTTCTAGCTGTTGTCGCTGTACAGATTCTTCTAGAATTAAATCTTCGACTAGCGGCGGACACAGCACTTCATCCACCGATAAAATAAATTCAGCGAACTGTACAGACTGAACAAGCTGTCCCGGCAAAAATTCCTGGTGAGAATAACTGCTTTCATTTTCGGGGCGGCTGCATACTCGTATTTTCGGTCGATTTGGGTCTACAATCCAATATTCAGGGATATCAATTAAATCGTATTCTGCGCGCTTGCGGATGTAGTCGTCCCGCCAATTTTGACTGGTAACTTCGATAACTAACAGCGGTTTTTCTTCAAAGTCCAGCACTGCGGAACCAGGTTGCGCGCAGACTTGTTCCCACAAACTCCGAGTGCAAATCACAACATCGGGAATGCGGGAAGAGTCTTCTTCAGTTCGGACTGCGGTAGTGACAATTGCAACTAGCGGTAGGTTGTGTGCTGCAAAGAAGCGCCGGAACTGATAAACCAAAAACTCGCAGATTTTGATATGTATTGCTGTGGGTGTTGGCATTTCAATGAGATGTCCCCGATATAATTCATAACAAACACCTGATTCTCCCTGATAGTTCAGATATTCTTCAAATGTCAATTTTTGGGTAGAAGTTATAACCATGTCAGTTATCTCCCTTTTTCGGTGAGCTTACTGTCTATTTTACACTTGTATTGGGTGAATCTGCCCCTGAATAGACTTGCATTGCATTCATTTACTTTCCTATCTTGAAATTATCGGCGTTAATCTGTGTTTATCTGCTTTGCCTCTGCGGTTGAAGGATCGATCGAAGATTTATGCAATCTTGTTTAATGCTGAAAACTGTTTCACAAAAAAATGTAGGGCGAGCCAAAGCCCGCCCTACTATTCAAATTAAATCAGGCAACACATTAATAGGTTTCAACGTGCCAGCGGTGGTCTTTCTTCAACTGTTTCTGATACGCTGTCCAGTCAACGTCGTGCTTGCTCGATGCAGCCGACATTCCCTCATCAATTCCGCCTTCCATGCCCTTCAAACCGCAGATATAAGTGTGAGTGTTTGGCTTTTGAACCAATTCCCACAATTGGTCTGCGTTCTCCTTAATCCGGCTTTGAATGTACATTTTGCCGCCGTCAGCACTCTTTTGTTCGCGGCTGATGGCATAAGTCAAGCGGAAATTGTCGGGGAACTCGCGCTGCAATTGCTCCAACTCTTCCTTGTAAAGAATGTTGGGAGTGTAAGCAACTCCAAAGAACAGCCAAGCTAAACCTTTGAATTTGTAGCCGGGATTGTTTTCTTTGAACATCCGCCACAAATAAGCGCGGAAAGGAGCAATACCCGTACCGGTAGCCATCATAATTACGGTGGCTTCCTCGTCGTCGGGCAACAGCATTTCCTTGCCTACTGGGCCGGTGATTTTGACATCAGCGCCCGGTTCCAAACCGGTGAGAAAAGTCGAACAAACGCCGAATACTTTTTCGCCTGTTTCCGGTTGTTTGTACTCTAGCCGGCGGACGCACAAAGAAACTGTTTTGTCGTCGAGGGTGTCGCCGTGACGGGTGGAGGCGATCGAGTAAAGCCGAATTTTGTGAGGTTTGCCCTTTTGATCTGTCCCATCGGGAATAATCCCGATACTTTGACCTTCGAGATAGTGCAAGTTGCCGCCAGAAATGTCGAAGGTGACGTGGCGGACTGTGCCTTCGCCGCCTTCTCTGACCAATTCTTCTGTTGAAATGCACTTACCAATATAGGGATTGGCCGGCTTGTACAGGTTAACGGGAATCTGAACTTTTTCCTTGGCTTGGGTCATGGGCTTGGTTTTTTCTCCAGATTTCTGACTCTGTGGCCCTGCTTCTGGTGCGACTTTGCCATTAGTTTCGGGAGCGCCGTTTGATGGGCGGATGCTGACGATTTTGCCACCCATGCGAGCAATTCTCCGCATTTCCTGATTCATGCGATCGTAGGGAACGGAGATAAACACGCTGCCGCTACGGCGAATCGGGTGATTTGTTTCGTCAGTTGCTTTGCTCTGACGCATACCCTCGACTTCGTATACAAAGATGCGGCTGCCTGATTCTGAGTTGGCCGCTACACCTGAGATGCTTGGGCTGTACATTTGTTGCTTGTCCTTCACGATACAGAGTTATAAAGAAAGAGAATGTGACGTTAGACTCAATTTACTTTTTTCTTAAGGCCATCTGGACTAATTGGCCGCGCCAATCTTCGGGCCTCGCCGTTGCGGGCGGGCGTGTCCCTTTTTGGTCGATCGCCTCTCTAGTTCCCAATCAGCCGAACATCACGCCGGCTATCGAGTCCGGCTGCGTTCAGGTATTGACCTATAGCTATTGTTGTCTGCGTACTGCCAATATTTTACCCGATCGGGGGATCTGTCCCGATCGCTCCTTCTGCAGAAGGAGATTCGGCAGAGGCAGAGTCCGATATCGGGAGAGGATTTAACTTATCAAAGGGAATACGGCATGGAAATATACAATTTATAATGAAGTACAGCTTAAAGCACGATTTGACTAAATGACGTTGAGCTTGTAGTGGGCGGACGCATTCTGGTAAGATTAAATCACTAAACTTAGCATTAATAGCCAAAAAATTGGGGTAAGATCCCGTCCTATAAGGCAGGCGAGCGGGCAAGCCCGATCGGACGGGAATCGTGATGGAACTATATATTGTTGATTCGCCAGATGTAAAAATCCCGTCTCAACTCCATAGTCCAAAAAATCTCAAATAGGTTGAGGCATCAACCTAGAGGCGAGGCAAGATCGGACAAGCTGTGCTTGCCAGAAGCTGTTTGAATCCACAATCCCCATGCCTTGAGGGATCGGGAGTATGTCAATTGCCTTGAAGATTGCTTGGGTCTTCCCTCGCAGGCAGTCAACTGACTCCTGTATGCTGGTGAGTGCTCGATCCGATCGGGGTAGCAACAAAATCGCACAAAGCCGGCACGCTACCTGCGGGCTGAAATTTTGTGGAATCTAGACTCTTTGTTAGTAAACAGTGATTTTTTTAGAGGGAAACTATGACAAGTAAGCCGGATCGCGTGGTTTTAATTGGCGTAGCCGGAGACTCCGGGTGCGGAAAATCTACTTTTTTGCGCCGATTGACAGATTTGTTCGGGGAAGATTTCGTGACTGTAATCTGCCTTGACGACTATCATTGTCTCGATCGCAAACAGCGCAAAGAAACAGGGATTACCGCCCTTGACCCCAGAGCCAACAATTTCGACCTGATGGCCGAGCAAATGAAAGCTCTCAAAGAAGGTAAGGCGATCGACAAACCGATTTACAACCACGAAACCGGTCTGCTCGATCCTCCTGAGCGGGTAGATCCAAATCACATCATTGTGATTGAGGGGCTGCACCCCCTTTACGACGAGCGAGTGAGAAATCTCATCGACTTCAGCGTCTACCTCGACATCAGCGACGAAGTTAAAATTGCTTGGAAAATCCAGCGCGACATGGCGGAACGGGGCCACCGTTACGAAGACGTGCTGTTTGCAATCAACGCTCGCAAACCAGATTTCACCGCTTACATCGACCCCCAAAAGCAATACGCTGATGTGGTAATTCAAGTATTGCCCACCAACTTGATTAAAGATGACAAAGAGCGGAAAGTTCTGCGCGTGCAGATGATCCAGCGCGAAGGCATCGCCAATTTTGAGCCAGCGTATTTGTTTGACGAAGGTTCAACAATTAACTGGGTTCCTTGCGGCCGCAAACTAACTTGTTCCTATCCGGGAATTAAGATGTACTACGGGCCGGATGCTTTCTACGACCACGAAGTCTCGATTTTGGAACTAGACGGTCAGTTTGAAAATCTGGAAGAAGTTATTTACATCGAAAGCCATTTGAGCAAGACTTCTGCGAAATACGAAGGCGAGTTGACTCACCTGTTGCTCCAGCACCGCGAATATCCCGGTTCCAACAATGGAACTGGTTTGTTCCAAGTATTGGTGGGATTGAAGATGCGGGCGACTTACGAGAAGTTGACTGCGAAGGAAGCGAAAGTGGCTGTTAGTGTTTAGAACGCAGACATGAAATATTTGGGAGGCGCGGTCGCGCCTCTTTTTTTGTGGGTGAAATGAACGGCAGACGGTGATTCAGTTGACAGTTGACAGTTGACAGTTGACAGTTGACAGTTGACAGTTGACAGTTGACAGTTGAGGGCGACCTCTACCTAGAAAAAAGAGGATTGGAGTAATGAATCGTCTGATTTTAATTTATGCTACCAGGGAGAGGCTTTCAGTTGACAGTTGACAGTTGACAGTTGACAGTTGACAGTTGACAGTTGAGGGCGACCTCTACCTCAATGGCTTTATTGCCTATGAAATAGTGAGATGAAATTCGGAAAAAAGGGTTAACCCAAGCATCTTGAGTTAGGGTAGAGTGTTTGGCAATAAAGACTTTAAAAATGTTTTTTAGGCTTAATTGAGGGTAGTTCTACTTTCTTGAATTATCTATAGCGGTTCTCGGAAAGATCGGGTATTCACCAATTCATTAACAATTACAAAATCCCGTAATCTCCGAATCCTCGAATCCCCCAATCCTCCAATCCTCTAATCCCCTAATCTAAAATCTAAAATCTAAAATCTAAAATCTAAGTTGTACCTCATCTTTCCGATCGGCGCAATAATTCGATGCAACCCTGTCTGAATATCGATTAAGAATGCCAAAAACTTTACTGCTGCACCATTACCTTTTCCAGCAATAGCTTCATTCGGTTGCCGATCGCCCCGACATTGGGTTCCTGTAAAATACCTAGATGGTCTCCAGGTACATCGTAAATGGTCAGACTGTCTTTGAGATAAGGTTTCCAGCCTAGATCCGGATCGAGACTGACACTTACGCCATCTTCAGAATCCTGTGCTCTAAATATAACTACTTTCCCAGCATAGGGTTTTGGCACGTAAGCTCGTTCTGCTCGATCAATTATCTTGTCTGTCATCAAATAATCCGCGGTGCAAGACATTGACTCTGTAGGTTCTTTCGCCTTAAGGTATCGCCCGATCGTCTTGCGGGCCAGCACTGTCATTCCGTCTGTAAGTGTCATTATTTTATCGACGACACTACTGACGATGTAACCTATACCCTGCTTAGCAATTTTTTGGGCATGGAAGCGCAGCCGCTGCTGAATGGGTAGGGGTTTGTAGGCAGAGGGCAACATGGAATCAAACATCACCAATAACGCTGTTTCCTGTCCTTTAGCTGCCAATTTTTGAGCTACCTCAAAAGCAACAATACCTCCAAATGACAAACCACCCAAATAATAGGGGCCTTCTGGTTGCACCTTCACGAGTTCATTGATGTAATAGTCTGCGATCGCCTCAACCTGATTGACTGGCCCCTTCACGCCATCTTTAACAAGAGCAATTAAGCCATATATCGGCTGGTCTAGACCCAAATATGGAATTAACGGGTGATAAATAGACACTCCTTCAAACAGAAATAGTGGTGGCACAGATCCCTTCGGTTGAATCTCAACTAAGGAAAGGCTTTGGTTGGGGATATCGCCTTGACGTAGAATCTGGGATAGCTGCTTGATGGTTGGGGCTTGGAAGATAATCGATAGTGGCAAACTCTGCTGGAACTTTTCGTCAATTTTGTCAGCTAAGCGAGCGGCTAACAGCGATGTACCGCCTAAATCCATGAAATTATCCGTAGTGCCGATCGGCTTAATATTGAGTACCTGCTCCCAAATTTGGACAAGTTGAGCTTCTAGTCCATCAACAGGCAACACAATTTCGCTGTACTGAACCAGATCGACAACCTGCGGTTCAGGAAATGCACGGCGATCGACTTTACCGTTGGGAGTCATGGGGAAGCTCTCCATCACTACAACGGCTGCCGGAATCATGTATGCCGGTAGCTTTGTTTGTAGAAAACTACGCAGTGCGGACACCTGAATTGGTTGTCCGTGCTTCGGAATGATATATGCCACTAAGCGCTTTTCACCGGGTACATCTTCCCGTGCCAAAACTATACCTTGCTGCACAGATGGGTACTGTTCCAAATAGGTTTCAATCTCTAGTAACTCAATCCGAAAACCTCGAATTTTTACTTGAAAATCGATGCGACCAATAAACTCTAACGTTCCATTGGGTAAATAGCGGGCACTATCCCCTGTTCTGTAAAGTTTGGCTCCAGGTCGATCGCTAAATGGATTAGCAATAAACTTACTTGCAGTGCGTTCTGCCAAATTGAGATATCCCCTCGCAAGCCCGGGGCCGCCAATATACAATTCGCCAATATCGCCATCTGGCACAAGATTTAGGTTTTCATCCAGAATATAAATTTGGCTGTTGGGAAGAGGACGACCGATCGGAATGTCGGCTTCACTACTGAGATCGTAACCTTCGGCGATCGGGTCAAAAATGGTGGCCGTCACCGTAGTTTCAGTCGGCCCATAGGCATTGAGCCAACGAGGATATTCCCCAACCAATTGTCGCCATTCACCATACAGAGCGCGAGAGGCTTTTTCTCCGCCCACAATCACCAATCTCACATCTGGGGACATGGGAACACGTAGCAATGAGAGTCCGCTGACGAGGCCGTGCCAAAAAGCAGTTGGCAAGTTCAGAATAGTAATGCGTTCTTGCTCAATAAACTCCAGGAATTGGCGGGTAGAGCTAATACTGTCTTCAGTTCGCAGCACGATTGTTGCACCACTTACCAAGGATGGAAATATTTCCTCAATGATGATGTCAAAGCTCATGCTAGAGAATTGAAGTACCCGATCGCCAGCCTGAAGATTAAATGCTTGGACGATCGCCTTGCTGTGGTGAACCATGCCCCGGTGAGCAATCATTACACCCTTGGGATTTCCCGTCGAACCAGAGGTGTAAATAACGTAAGCCAAATCCTCGGGCGCTGTCAGCAGAGACAAATTTTCAGTGCTGTATGGCGCCATATCGTGCCAGTCTGTATCGGGACAAATCACGCGAGCATTGTGTTCGGGCAAAAATTCAACCAGATCCTGTTGAATCAAAATGAATCGCACGCGGGCGTCTCGTAACTTGTACGCTCGGCGCTCGTGGGGATAGGCTGGGTCGATCGGCACATAGGCCGCCCCAGCCTTCATCACCCCCAAAAAGCAAATCACCATTTCCATGCAGCGATTCATACAGATAGCAATCAGTTCATCCGGTTGCACTCCTAGTGCTTGAAGGTAATGGGCGAGCTGGTTTGCGCGTTGATTTAAGGCATCGTAGGTTAATTCTTGCCCTTGAAATGAAAGGGCGATCGCATCAGGAGTTTGCTTAACCTGTGCTTCAAACCATTGATGGATACTCACACAGTCAGATGGAGTTAGATCGACTTGAGAGTCCTCGACAGAGGAAATATCGTGACTAGATAATGGAACATCAACACGGACATCATGGGTAGTTTTTAGTGAATCAGTTTCCTTGTTGGGTGAGTACCCACTATTCGTCAAAACATCTTGAGGGTTCATCATATTTGTGATTTAAGTAGGGCGATCGAGGTTAATAGATGGCTCCCAGCGGGCAATTCCTTGTCCCGCATTCATCAAGCTGACAGCTTTTTGTGGATTGCTTCTCGTGCAGTGTCGAAACTGTCGCAGTGCAGTAATACTGCGTCGAACCAATCTATCACAGTTGCCAGGTCTGCCTGAATATGGCGGCGCGAATCAATGCGCTTTTGGGGAACTTACTTTTTCTCCTGTTTGAATTATACAACTTATTAATTAAGATGTTGTACATCAAGACTGTTTTGGGGATCATCTCATTAGCGTTCGGGGGCGATCGCAGTAAAAAAGCAAAACACAAAGGTAGCATTTCGCGATCGCCTTTTTCGTGACTTTGCCCAGTATTCTCCAAAAAGAAGCGACAGATGGCTTGTAATATTTGACAATCTTGATTTAAACGATGATAAGTGCGATCGATACAAGCTTCTGGTTTAAAAGATGTTAGAGTAACAAATTCTTGGAGTACGTGAAAGGCTTTTCGCACCGTCGATGAGACAGATTCGCGACACAAACCGCTGCGGCTAATGATGAAAAGTGTCCGAGCCATAATTTGATTTTCTTCGATATCGCCTGTTTGTTCGTTATAGTGACATTTTAGTTTAAAATTCCAAGGGTTTTGCACATTTTTTCGGACATCAATGCGACCGCGAATATAGAAAAATTTTTCTATTTTTTCTGTATCTTTAAGATTACTTAATTGCTGTTCTGAACTTATTGTAGCCGATCGCCATTTCCGACACCAGATATCTGAGATGCGATCGCCCTTCGCATCCTTACCCTCATCAATTCCCCTCCCTCTCCCAGTAGTAACACTGGCAAAACCGCTAACAACTGTTCCCGGAAAAGTTAAAATTGTGTCGAAATTACCTAAAGGTGCTATATTCAACTCCGTAAACCCTGAACAGCACTTTCAGGTAATGCAAATTGAGCCACAAATCAACTTCGATCGCTGAGTGACTCAGATTTACCAAATTGTGTCTATACTCGATAATTGAATCCGGCGATCGCGACTAATAACGGGTACATTAAGATACAAACCAGTAGCAGCAATAATGCGATCGGGCAAATCGGGAATTTGCGATCGGTCAACTTGCCTTAAAGTCAAAGCTATATTGCGATCGAAAGGAATTTCCACCAATAAAGCATCATCGCTCTCAACTTCTCTCAATAATAGATCGAGAGTAGCTGAATTAATCCGCCCTCTCTCGCTCAGATAGACAATTTCTGCTAATGTAATTGATGAAAAAGCCACCTGATTTCCCTCGGCAGCTATCTGTTCTATTCTCGTTCTAGCAGTCACCGAAAGTCGCGAATCGGCAAAAATATACCAAATAACAGCATGAGTATCAGCTACAGCACGCAGCATTAGAAATCCTCCCTTGGAAAATTCGCCCATTCTTCCCTCCGAGCTTCATCTATATCAGCAGCAGAAGGTGCAATTCCCAAGTCAGCACATAAACCCCACAATGATTTGCGGGGAGCGGGCCGAACAACTAATTCTCGTTCTATTTCAGGAACTATCGACTTAATCAACCGTAATTTTTCGGCTAGAGACAACTGCTTGACAAGATTTAAAACCGCCTCAAAAGTCATGTTTTTTATATTTCAATTTGCGATCGATGTAATTGTAGCATTTTGGCCAGGACAGCATCGCCGGGTTTGGGTTGAGAAGATTCGTTTACCACCCTTTCCGGAAAACTTAAACTTGTGTCGAAATTCCCCAAACGTGCTATATTCAACTCCGTAAACCCTGAACAGCACTTTCAGGTAATGCAAATTCATCAACGAGTCAACTAAATGCCTCCTACTTTCAAGAAATTAGCTGCCATTGCCATCTTTTTTGTAGCCGTAAAAGTTTTAGTTGACTCCCCCTATTTCAAAGAAGCAAAAAGCTCGATCGCCCACCGAAACGAAGCAAGCGCCACATTAGACCCCCCAAACCTGCGACAAACAGCCGCAAACAAGCCCCCAGCAGCGCATCCAACATCAGTCGATCGCAACTTTGATATCGTAGTGTACGGCGACGAAGTACCGGGGATATGTGCAGCGATATGGGCCAAGAAAACTTTAGGTGAAAAAGGCAAAGTTGCTGTTGTGCGATCGAACTACGCAACCGATCCCTTGGGCGGCGTACTCACGCGCGGCGGTTTAGGTTACGTCGATTTAGATAAAATCCCCGATTGGTATCGCCAACCCTACGCCCAATGCTTCCGGGAATTCTTAGACAAAGCCAATGTCCCCGAATCTTGCTTAGAACCAAAAACGGCCGACAAAGCTCTTAAAGAGATGCTTTCGGAAGCCGGAGTTCAAGTTATTTCCAACTCAACTCTGACTCCTCATGTAGTCAATAATCAAATTGAATATGCCGAAGTCAAAAACACTAAAATCAAAATTAAAGCTAATTCTTTTATTGATGTAACTCAAGACGCAGAACTTGCCAGAAAAGCAGGATTATCTTATTATACAGGATATGAATCGCAAAATATCAAATCAAAAAATGAATCCTTAGCTATATCTGTAGTCCCGACAATTACCGGGCTAACGATCGCCGATTTACGCAAAATAGAAGATGACATTCTCTACGACACCCCTCTAGTAGAAAAGATTAAAGCCAGCATTAGTAAATATAAAGATCCTGCAAGTACAGAGTTCTGGCTGAGGAATTTTTTGACTCCGATTTATCAAGCCTATCGAGACGGCTACAATATCAGAAGCGTAGCCATCGGAGCCGCCTATCACGTAGATAGAAATCTGCCCTTTACTCAAGAGAAAGGCTTCTTTTTCGACAAAGCCAATATTTGCGTTTACAAAGATAACTCCATGTCGTGGAACGGTTTTTTGTTTAAATACAAAGTTGACGAATTGATGAAGATGGAAGCTAACGGCAGAAAACCGACTCCTGAAATGGTTCAAGAAATGTCATACCTGCAAGAATGGCTGCAAAAAAAGTCGGGTAAAGATGTGAGACTATTTATACCGGATGAGATTTATATCAGACAAACTTTGAATGTGCGCGATGTGGTAGCGCCGCTGACGGGGAAGGAGATTATTCTAGGGGGAACTATACCAGAAAAGTCGATCGGCAGTTTTTCCTATGATTTCGACTTGCGGGGCGGAGTCAAGGATTTGGAATCGAGAATTCCGCCGCTGCCGGTGTATAATTTCGGGATAGAGAGCGCTTTGGCGAGTAAAGTGAATAATTTGGCGATCGTAGGGCGATCGTCCGGCTATGTCGGTATGGCGGTATCAGTCGGGCGAATTGCGACAGTGAATATTTATCAAGGACAAGGTGTGGGCGTAGCCGCTGGTTTGGCTAGCAAGTTAGGAGTGCCGCTGAATACGATTACTTCGGCTGAAACGAGAGAAACTTTGGAAGTTTTAACCGGGAAAACTACGTATTTGTCGGGGAGAGATACGAGTTATGGAGTGGATTATAAGGAAGTGAAGTAGATATTAAGAGGATTTTACCGCAGAGAGCGCAGAGAGCGCAGAGAGAGGAGGTTTTTTTACGACATCCAAAACCCTCACAACACTCTTCCCTCTGCGCCCTCTGCGTCCTCTGCGGTTCAAAACTCTTATTAAGAGGATTTTACCGCAGAGAGCGCAGAGAGCGCAGAGAGGGCAGGGATGAGGTTTTTTTAGGACATCCAAAACCCTCACAACACTCTTCCCTCTGCGCCCTCTGCGTCCTCTGCGGTTCAAAACTCTTCTCTTGATGGCGTGGATTATCAAGAGGTGAAATAGATATTAAGAGGATTTTACCGCAGAGAGCGCAGAGAGCGCAGAGAGGAGAGGGATAAGAGGGTTTGTTAGGAGAGGATGAGGCGGCGGATTCCTTCTTTTAAAAAGCGGACATTGAAGTTGATGAGAAGACCGAGAGGATAACCAGTCATTTTCAGGTAGGAGATAACTTGAGCCTCATGGATAGGAAGTATAGTTTGGACAGACTTTAATTCAATAACGAGAGTGTTGGCAACTAGCATATCGTATCTGCCTTCCCCAACCACAACACCCTTGTAAAGCACATTCACCGCAGGCTGAGGTTCAAAAGGAATTCCCCGGCGCGAAAGTTCTTCACGCAACGAATTCTCATATACCGCTTCCAAAAACCCCGGCCCCAACTCCTTATGAACCTCCATCGCCGCCCCAATCACAGCATAAGTCAACTCATTCAGATTCTCTTCCAACACTCTTCTATCCTCTTCTCAAACCAATATCAAAATAATAACCCAAAACCCTCGCAACACTCTTGGCTCTGCGCCCTCTGCGCCCTCTGTGGTTTAAACCTCTTCTCTTCCCTCTCCTGTGGCACAATCATAAATAAGATCAAAATCTGAAGCCACCATGACCGCAAACCTACCACCCCAATACGACCCCAAAGCCACCGAAACCAAATGGCAAAAATACTGGGAAGACAACCAAACCTTCAAAGCTGACCCAGAAAAAGGCGGCGAACCCTACTGCGTGGTCATCCCGCCGCCTAACGTGACCGGCAGCCTCCACATGGGACACGCCTTTGAAGAAACGCTGATTGATGTCCTCGTCCGCTATCACCGCATGACTGGACGCAATACCCTGTGGTTGCCGGGAACGGATCATGCTAGCATCGCAGTTCAAACTATTCTCGAAAAGCAACTCAAAGCAGAAGGCAAAACTCGCCACGATTTAGGGCGAGAAAAATTCTTAGAACGGGCTTGGGAATGGAAAGCTGAGTCTGGCAATACTATTACTAATCAACTCCGCAGTTTGGGCGTGTCTGTCGATTGGTCGCGGGAACGCTTTACGATGGATGAAGGCTTATCCGCTGCGGTTTTAGAAGCTTTTGTGCGCCTGTACGATGAGGGGCTGATTTATCGCGGTAATTACTTGGTGAATTGGTGTCCGGCGAGTCAGTCGGCTGTGTCGGATTTGGAGGTTGACCAGCAGGAAGTTGAGGGCCATTTGTGGCATTTCCGCTATCCTTTGACGGACGGTTCCGGTTATTTGGAGGTGGCGACAACTCGGCCGGAGACGATGTTGGGCGATACTGGGGTGGCTGTGAATCCACAGGACGATCGCTACAAGCATCTTATCGGTAAAACTGTCACTTTGCCGATCGCCAATCGCGAAATTCCAATTTTTGCCGATGAATTAGTTGACCCAACTTTCGGAACAGGCTGTGTCAAAGTGACTCCCGCCCACGATCCGAATGACTTCGAGATGGGTAAGCGCCACAATTTGCCGTTTATTAACATCATGAACAAGGACGGCACTTTAAATGAAAATGCCGGAGAGTTCCAAGGACAAGACCGATTTGTTGCCCGCAAAAATGTGGTGAAGCGGTTAGAAACTGACGGATTTTTAGTTAAGATAGAAGATTACAAGCACACAGTTCCCTACAGCGAACGCGGCAAAGTTCCCGTCGAACCGTTGATATCTACTCAATGGTTTGTGAAAATAGATCCGCTTTCTCAGCGCGCGCTAGAAGCATTAGACAAAAGTAATTCGCCTGTATTTGTTCCTGACAGATGGACAAAGGTTTATCGCGATTGGTTGGTGAAATTGAAAGATTGGTGTATTTCCCGCCAATTGTGGTGGGGACACCAGATTCCGGCTTGGTATGCTGTTAGCGAAACTCACGGCGAAATTACCGACACAACGCCGTTTGTGGTGGCGAAAACTGAAGCTGAGGCTAGGGAAAAAGCTGCGGCTAAATTTGGGCAAGATGTTGAGTTAGCAAGAGATCCAGATGTATTGGATACTTGGTTCTCGTCTGGGTTGTGGCCTTTCTCAACTCTGGGATGGCCGGAAAAAACTCAGGATTTGGATTTTTACTATCCGACAACTACTCTGGTGACTGGTTTTGATATCATCTTTTTCTGGGTTGCTAGAATGACGATGATGGCCGGACATTTTACTGAAAAGATGCCTTTTGATACTGTTTACATTCACGGTTTGGTGTTGGATGAAAAAGGTCAGAAAATGTCTAAGAGTAAAAACAATGGTATTGACCCGCTGTTGTTGATTGCGAAGTACGGGACTGATGCTTTGCGCTACACTTTGGTTAAGGAAGTGATTGGGGCCGGGCAGAATATTCGCATGGAGTACGATCGCAAAACTGATGAATCGAAATCAGTCGAGGCTTCCCGGAATTTCACAAATAAGCTGTGGAATGCGGCCCGGTTTGTGATGATGAATCTGGAGGGACAGACTCCGCAGCAGTTGGGTAAACCTCACCCCCCCCAGCCCCCCCTTGCTAAGGGGGGGAGTAAGAACTCTCCCCTTGCTAAGGGTGGGAGTGATGAAGACTCGCTTTCTCAAGATGGGAGAGAAGGCGGTAGTTTGGAATTGTGCGATCGCTGGATTCTTTCTCGCTATCATCAAGTTGTGCAACAAAGTCGCAATTCTTTGGAAACTTACGGCTTGGGAGAAGCGGCTAAGAATCTTTACGAGTTTATTTGGGGCGATTTTTGCGACTGGTATATTGAATTAGTCAAGTCTCGCTTGCAGCCGGATGCTGAACCGAATTCTAAGAAACTCGCGCAGCAAACTTTTGCTTTTGTGTTGGAAGGAATTCTGAAATTGCTGCATCCTTTTATGCCGCACATTACTGAGGAAATTTGGCACACTCTGACTCAAACTGGTGACGATCGATGTTTGGCTTTGCAAGCTTATCCTGAAGCCGATACATCGCCGATCGATCCAGAATTAGAACAGCAGTTTGAGTTGCTGTTCGGGACAATTCGCACTATTCGCAATTTGCGGGCTGATACTGATATCAAACCGAGTCTGAAGGTGACGGCGATTTTGCAAAGCGAAAGCGAGAAGGAACGCCAAATTCTCTCGGATGGAGGCGTTTACATTCAGGATTTAGCCAGGGTGGAAAATCTGACTGTTACTGCTAGTTTGGATGCAGAGTCTCCGCTTAATCCCCCCCTTGGCAAGGGGGGGCAGGGGGGGTCAATTGCTGGGGTTGTGGGTACTGTACAAGTATTGATTCCTCTGGCTGGGGTGGTGGATTTGGTGGCTTTGCGCGGTAAATTGGAGAAGAAGTTGAGCAAGGTGGAAGCTGAAATTAAGCATACTGCGGCGCGTTTGACTAATCAGAAGTTTGTGGATAAGGCTACTCCTGATGTGGTTCAGGGGGCGCGGGATGCTTTGGCTGAAGCGGAGAAACAGGCGGAGATTTTGCGCGATCGGCTAAAGTTGTTTTAATCGTTGATTGTTGGCAGTTGGTGGTTGGCAGTTGATTGTAGGTTGGGCCCTGGAACGAACCCTCTGTTTCACTCCGCCCAACCTACATATAGCCTTTCAAGCGAAAGATGAGGTGCCGCTGGGCTTATGGTATGTGGCATTGCTCGTTACTTTCGCTCTGCCTGGTAATGCAGATAGGCGAGGAAGAGCCTCCTTTGAGGAAGGAAACTTACAGGAGAGAGGACTGTAGGAGGTGTTTAAGTTATTAAGTTTTCGATCCTTAATTACCATTAGTGAAGCCAGATTTATTGGCAACTGATTTAGGATCGCTACAATGGAAGTGGCGTTACAATTTGATAAACGGCCACTATTCCCATTATTAGTTTGTACTAGGTCGAATGCTCGGAGTCCAGCTTTTTACCCTAAAAAAAATGGCATTTTTTTAAACTAAGTCAATAAAACTTAATTTGCTGCCATCACTAATTCCCCGTTCCCCTCGATTACTTCGCCAATTTCAAAAGCACCAATTTCCTGAGATTCAAACCATTTAACAGTTTGTTCTACTTCTGTGCGATCGACCAACAGCACAAATCCAATTCCCATATTAAAAGTATTGAACATATCTGCCGCCGCAACTTGCCCAGCTTCCGCAATCCAGTCAAAAATTGGCAAACTCGGCCAGCTATTGCAGTCAATTTTTACAGATTGATTTGCTCCCAAACAGCGGGGCAAATTTTCCGGCAAACCGCCGCCGGTAATGTGAGCCATGCCGTGAATATCCAAACCGCTGTTAATCGCTGCGAGGACTGGTTTCACATAAATTTTAGTTGGAGTCAGCAGCACTTCTCCTAAACTTTTGCCGCCTAATTTTTCTGGTTGCGAATGCCAATCTAAACCCCTGTCGCCGACAATTTTTCTCACCAAACTAAAACCGTTGCTGTGGACGCCCGAACTAGGGAGCCCCACAGCCACATCTCCTACCCGCACCCGCGAACCGTCCAACAACTTGCTTTTTTCGACAATTCCCACGCAAAACCCAGCTAAATCGTATTCACCCGCTTGGTAAAAACCGGGCATTTCTGCCGTTTCTCCTCCTAGCAAAGCACAGCCGGCTTGCTTGCAACCGTCAGCAATGCCGGCTACCACCGCAGCTAATTGTTCGGGATTTAACTTTCCTGTGGCCAAATAATCGAGAAAAAATAGGGGTTCGGCAGCGGATGTCAGTACGTCGTTGACGCACATTGCCACTAAGTCGATACCTACCGTGTCGTGCCGATCGAGATTGTGGGCCAATTTCAACTTAGTCCCAACGCCGTCAGTGCCCGAAACCATCACCGGCTCTTTTAAACCCTCCGGGACGCTAAAAAACCCGCTAAAGCCGCCGAATCCGCCCAAAACTCCCGATCGGTGGGTGCTCTTGACTGTATTCTTGATGCGATCGACAAAAGCTCTGCCCGCCTCAACATCCACACCTGCTTCTCGATAATCCATAAGTCCGCCAAATCGATTTCTAAGTTTTAGTTTATGCCGATAACGGTTAACGCTTAACACTTGACAAACAGCTTTTTTCAGGCTAGGCACTGGGCAGCCCCTAAAATCGGCTCAAGTTTTGTAAAGTTTTGTAAAGTTTTCTGGAACTGCTAAAACGGCTGCAAGCACTGCAATCTAAGCATTATCTCAGACTGAAATCTGGGAAGATATACTCAATTTTTGGTAAATTTCGTGCTGTGAGCGATCCCCAAGCGCAAAAATTTGTGGTAGTCTGTTGCAGTTCGTTACCAAAACACAAATTGCAGATCGAGTATGAGTTGTCAAGTATCGGGGAAGTTTCGACCAAAATTTTTTGGGGCTGAAGCATTAAAGCAAAAACGCACCCGGATACTCTGCTGTGACTCGCGGGGGAATGGCGAAGGACAAACAGAGAAATCTGTGACACCCGACCGCCGAATGGCAAATCCTCCTATCTCGCTTGGCAATGGCTATTCACAAAAATGGACGTATGAAGGAAAAATTTGTTGGTGGTCTACTCGCTGTCCTGTTAGTTCCTGTGGTAGGAACGGCCTCTTCTTGTCACGCACAAGCAACAGATGCCGTCAAGCAAAACTCTCAGGATTCGCAGCAAGTAATTGCCGCCCAACCGTCCCCGCAGTTAAACGCTAAGCGGGTCGAAGCACAAAAAGTCGGACAGTATCAGTATCAAGCCAAAGCTGAAATTGACCGAGACTCGATCGCCAAAATTCAGTCCCACGACTTGGGCGGACGACAAGCAGCGACAGTCTACGTGCGAAACATTCCAGTCATCACATTTCTCAACCCCAGTCCGGAAAAAAATACCAAAATCCGAGAAACTGGCAACAGCCAAGTCGGTGCTAGCAGTCAGTTGAAAGTAGCGGGCGCGAAAGAAAATACCAAAGTAGGAAACATTGCCAGCAACGAAAGCACCGAAGAAGCAGATCCAGTGTGGCGGGCATCCAGCTTGGCAGCAAAACTCAACCAGCTAGCCCGCAACAACATCGATCCGAACAGCATTACCGTGAAGTGGGAAAAACAAGATCGCTACAGGATCGAGGCAAACGGGGAGGACTTGGTAAACATCAACGCCGAAACCATCCTCCCCGACACCACCAGCGACTTGGGCCGAGACGCCCTGCAAGCAACCAATCGCCTCCGCCGGCTTCTGGGCAACGCCCCACCCTTGGAAGCAGTCGCAGGCAAACCCCAACCAGAACGCCCCATCCTTTCTATGGGCCCAGTTCAAGTGCGGCTCAGCGGCTGGGCTTCCTGGTACGGCCCGGGTTTTAACGGCAACCTCAGCGCCAGCGGCGAGCGTTTTAACCAAAATGATATGACCGCAGCCCACCGCCACTTGCCCTTCGGAACTAGAGTGATGGTGCGAAATCTCGACAACGGTCGCACCGTAGTTGTCCGCATCAACGACCGCGGCCCCTATGTGGGCGATCGGCTGATTGACTTGTCTGCAGGCGCGGCCAGCGTCCTGGGAATGATCGGCAGCGGTGTTGCGAGAGTGGAAATCGAAGTGATCGAACCGCAGCAGCAAACAACTGTAGAACGGTAAAGGGCACACTCAGGCACAATACAAAAGTTATCCGCAGTCGAGAAGGCAGAAACTAGATTGAGACTCCCCGGTTTACACAAACAGGGAGTCTTAGGACTTATTTGCCCTAATATCCTGATTTTCGGGTTCCCAAATTCGCCGCGGAGATATCAACAAGCGCGGTGATTTTTTTTGTGTTTAAATCCTTGCATTAAATGATATCGTTTCCGGTTTCGGAATGATTTAACCACAGAGAACACAGAGAACACAGAGAGAGAGCCCAGAGCAATGAATACAGGACGATGAAGAGAGGAATTGATATGACATTTTGCGGTTGATTCGTTGGGCTTTCCGTTTTTTTACCATTTGGTTTGAACTGGCATCTAAGCCTGGGAAAGCAAAAAAGCAGCACAAGAAAAATCCTGTTTTTTAAGAGTAAAAATAACGGTAAAATCTCTGATGAAATTTATTGGAATTGATTTAGGTTGGAGTTCAGGAGCCAGCGGTTTGTGCTGCTTAAACTGGGAAAATAATCAGTTACAATTAATCGAGTGCGATCGCCTCTTAGCAACCAACGACATCCTCGGCTGGCTCGACACCCAAATCTCCCCAACCGAACCAGCGATCGTCGCCGTAGACGCACCCACAATCATCGCCAATCCTACCGGAATGCGCCTCGCCGACAAACTCACGCACAAACATTTTGGGCGCTACCACGCAGGCTGCTATCCCGCCAACCTTTCCCGCCCCTTCGCCCAAAAAACCGTAGAATTCGGCCTCAGTTTAGAA
>NZ_JBARVX010000025.1:0-8462 GCF_049646505.1 Microcoleus sp. | reverse complement strand
TTGGACGGCGGAGGAAGAGACGGATTTGCAAAGTGCGATCGAGCGTTTGGGCGGCACACTTGAGTCAGTCGAATCATTTACAACGCCGACGAGTCAGGGCGCGCGCCACTGCGTTTACTTGCGGAAAACTGTACAGCAGTTCGATCGCCCGATTCGTTAGCTAGAGAACGTTTATATTGGCGGGATTGATATCAAGCGATCTTTGTATTTTAGAGATAACAAATAGTGTAGCTCGATCGCAGCTACACACTTTGTGAAACTAACCGATCGCCTTTTCGTAGCGCTTGTTAACTTCCGTCCAATTAACCACATTCCACCACGCTTTCAAGTAGTCGGCGCGGAGGTTTTGATACTTGAGATAATAAGCGTGTTCCCAAACATCATTGCCCATGATTGGATAGTTGCCCTCCATGAAAGGAGTGTCTTGATTGGCAGTAGTTGCAATTTCTAATTTGCCTGCTTTATTGCGAACCAGCCAAACCCAACCGCTGCCAAAACGCTTAGTTCCAGCTTCGTTAAATTTTGCTTGAAAATCGCTAACACTGCCGAAACTTTCCTTGATTGCTGCGGCAATTGCTCCTGTGGGTTCGCCGCCGCCATTGGGACTCATGATTTCCCAAAACATAGTGTGATTGAGGTGTCCGCCGCCGTTATTCCGCACGGTTGTGCGAATATCTTCCGGCACTTTGCTCAAATCTCTGAGCATATCTTCCGCACTAATGTTTTTAAGTTGGGGGTGTTTGCTGACAGCTTCGTTGAGGTTTTTAACGTAGGCGGCGTGATGTTTGTCGTGGTGAAATTGCATTGTCCGCGCGTCGATGTGCGGTTCTAAAGCGTTGTATTCGTAAGGTAGAGGCGGCAGTGTAAAAGGGCCGGGAGTTTGAGCGATTTTTGGGCTTTCTGCAATGGCAGTTGATTGCACTACATTATTTCCTGACGCTTGGCAAGCACCTGCAGTAATAGATCCGACGCTAGCTGTTAGCAAATACAAGAAGTCTCGGCGTTTGAGAGTCATAAAAAATACCTAAGTGGATTATTAACTGTTCGCTCTCAGATTAAAGCAAAATGGGAGGGAGTTTGGAAAAAAAAGTTATATCGCCCGAATGGATGAGACGGATGGGTGATGGTTGTGAGAGTTTTTTCAGTATACGCTAATTGTGTGCGCCTGAGTAAAACTCATGTGTTCCGGTTAACTAACCCGGTTTCTATGTTGAAACCGGGTTTTTTTTAGATTATTCTTGGGACAATCGTTGAACAGCTTGGGACAATCGTTGAACAGATTCACCTCCAAAAAGTCGATCGGCTGCTTGCAGAATACCGGGAATTTTAGCAGCGTGGGGGCTATGGGCTAGACAGCGGCGCAAGTCTAATTCATCGAGGCTATCGGCTTTTTTGCCCGGAAACCAGTGCCCCGCATTACCTAAAAGATTGTAGCGCATCTTGCAATAGTCGATCATATCGTAAGCATTCGCCAAATTCCACAGCCATAAAATCACTGGAATGTTAATACCTCCGGGAGTATTTTCGATAGTTGGCAAACCGACGTGCCAAGTCTTAAACCAATCTTCTCCTAATTTATCAATCGCTGCATTTTCCAACCTTGCTAATATCGGCGGCAACAATTCATCGGCTCTATCTAACAATTCTATAGCTTTGAGATGCTCGTTAAAATCTTCAGGTTTAGCAGCACCCAAACTCAAAGTATGTACATGAGGATGCGACAAACAAAACAAATCGTTAAACGCGATCGGACTCAGCGGATAGCACAAATCTACCAATTTTTGCGGCGGGCTGTAAAGTTGACCGCCTTTGTCAGAAGGACTGATAATAAACACGCCCATATCGTGACGTTTAGCAGCTTCAATTGCGGGAAAATTACTTTGATTGATGTAGTACCAGTGCAAGTTAAGATAATCAAATTGATTGGTTTCAATTATTTTGACAATCACATCCGTTGGCCCGTGAGTTGAAAAACCGATAAACCGAACTTTGCCCTCTGCTTGCAATTTTCTAGCAACATCCATGCAGCCGCCAGGACGCATACAATCCTCTAGGAGTTCCCAAGTATTAATGCCATGTATTGACAGCAAATCGACGTATTCTAATTGCAAATAAGCTAAGGATTTTTCAAACTCTTCGCGAAATTTCTGAGAGTTTGATTTAGGAACTACTTTAGTCTGAACTATCAATTTTTCGCGGGGAAATGACGGCAAAATCCACCCCAATTGCATCTCCGAACTGCCGTAACCGCGAGCAGTTTCTATGTGATTGATGCCGCATTCGATAGAATAGCGAATTGTGGCTTCTACATTTTGTTGATTGTCTGGTGGAATCTCATTTGCTGGTACGTCTTGCCATTTGTGGTGATATCTCATGCCGCCGCAGGAAAAGACTGGCATGGATAATTCTGTGCGACCAAATCTGCGATATTGCATCATAAGTTATTAGTTATTAGTTGTTGGTTGTTGGTTGTTGGTTGTTAGTTGTTAGTTGGTTGTTAGTTGTTGGTTATTGGTGGTTAATATAAGTTAATTAAGCAAGCTTTTTCTTTTTTGCGGGCTGTAGTTTACATTTCAGTTTTTTTTGTGAACAGGCAAGATGCCTGTTCCACAAAGAGTTTTTGACAAGCCGCGGGTAAGTTTTGACTATTTAGAAATCTCGCGCACTGCGGATTTTCCTTCCTTGATTTCGCCGACTAAAACTAAATCAGTACAGCCTACAAATAATCCATTTTCTAACACACCGGGAATGTTATTCAATGTTTTTTCCATTTCTCCGGGGTTAGGAATGTCATCAAATTTGACATCAATTACCATGTTACCTTGGTCGGTAATTACTGGGCCGGCTTTTTTGATTCCCATGCGGAGTTCTGGTTTGCCTCCCAATTTTTCGATGGCGCGAGTAACGGGGGTGATTGCCATCGGTATTACTTCGATGGGTACGCGAAAAGTCGAACCCAATTTATCTACCATTTTGGAACTGTCAACTACTACAATAAACTGAGTTGCGAGGTAATCGACAACTTTTTCGCGGGTGTGCGCTGCGCCGCCACCTTTAATTAAGTTGAGGTGGGGATCGACTTCATCAGCGCCGTCTATAGCTACGTCGATTCTGTCAATCTCATCTAATGTTGTCAGCGGCACTCCGTATTGTTTAGCCAATACTTCTGATTGAAAGGATGTCGGGACTCCTTTGATATCTTTGAGTTCTCCTGATTTTATGCGATCGCCCAACGCTTGAATAGTATAAGCTGTAGTTGACCCCGTGCCGAGTCCGACAATCATACCAGATTTTACGCGATCGGCTGCTGCAAAGCCGACTTGCTGTTTCATCAATTTTACGGGATCTTGTTCTGTGGTCATGTTCGGTACTCCTTAATAGTTTTAAGATTATACCATTTATTATGGATTTATTTAACCGCAGAGAGCGCAGAAAACGCAGAGAGGAAGAAGCAGAAGAGACGGCACTCGCAAATTGTTTCAAGTGGGAAATTCTCTCTTTCTTCTCTGCGCCCTCTGCGCCCTCTGTGGTTAAATAAAAAAAATCTAGTTCACAAATCGGCGGATAATTGCCATAATGAAAATCGGATTTCTGGATACCTACACTTGGGATTATAATATTGAAACTCCTTACCGCGAACCTTTGGGCGGCACTCAGTCGGCTATTTGTTATTTAGCTGAGGCCTTGGCTGCGCTGGGAAATCAGGTATTTTTACTTAACAATACTTCCGAGTCTGGGATGTGGCGCGGCGTTGATTGCAGGCACAGGGTAGGGGATAAAGCTAATTTAGAATTGCTGCGATCGCTCGATTTTTTAGTTATAGTCAATATAGTCGGCAAAGCGCTGGAAATTAAGCTTCTTTTGGGCAAACATACTAAGTTAATTTTGTGGATTCATAACGAACCAGGCTTTGTTTTTCTTGAGGATTTTAATAATTTTCAAGAAATTAATGCGTGCGATGCTTTTGTTTTTGTCAGCGACTGGCAGCGCGAGCAATTTCATGCTCGTTTTGGGATTGACTTGAATCGCAGTTATGTTTTAAGAAATGCGATCGCACCTTGTTTGGCTAACCTTTTTTACGATAATATTTCTATCTTATCTCAAAAATCTCATCCGCCAATTCTAGCTTACACCAGCACTCCATTTCGCGGACTCGATATTTTGTTGAAAGTCTTTCCCGAAATTCGTCAAGCTGTCCCCGGCACTAGATTGAAAGTATTTTCTAGCATGAAAGTACACCAAATAGACGACAATGATAACAACCTGTTTTTTCGGTGATATTTACGAAGAGTGTCAGGCAACAGCAGGCGTTGAGTACATCGGTTCGGTACCGCAACCCGAACTCGTCCGGAAACTGCGTTCTGTCGCGGTTTTAGCTTACCCCAATACCTATTTGGAAACGTCATCTATTGCGGTGATGGAGGCGATGGCCGGCGGTTGCCGGATTGTGACGAGTGATTTGGGGGCTTTGCCGGAAACAACGGCTGGATTTGCGCGTCTAGTTTCTATGTCGGGGGCCGAAAATTTGGCATCGGTAACTAATTGGAACCGTGCCGGAAAACCGGATTGGGAGGGATATACAAGGCGGTTTGTTGAGGCGACAGTCTCAGTTTTAAAAGAGTTTGCCGGGGCCGGGGCGCCACTGCTGAAAATCATCTGAGACGGCAGGTAGAATATATAAATCGAGGGTGTACTTGGTCTGTGCGTGCCGGAGAGTGGGTAGAATGGTTGAATATTATTAGTGTAAAACCTGTAAGAGTGGCAGAGAAAATGATCGCGGATTCTTTGGTAGATTTCAAGGCAGTTAAAAGTTATTTCCTAAAGGGCAATCGGCTGAAAGATGCAGGCAATTTCGATGGCGCTATTGAAAATTATCAGCAAGCTTTAGAGTTGAATCCAGCCGAGGCGGAAGTTCATAAAAAGTTGGCGGAAGTTTATGTTTTGCAAGGAGAATTTGCTGGGGCGATCGCCCAATGCAATCTCGCCCTTAAATTCCAACCGAATTTTGCTGCCGCTTACTTGACGCTGGGCAATGCCCTGCAGGCTGAAGAGAAGCTGGAAATGGCAATTAAAGCTTATTTGCAAGCTTTAGAAATTCAGCCGGAATTTGCCGAAGCTAGCGCGAATCTCGGCAGTATGTATTACAAGTTAGGGCAATTGGAACGGGCGGCAAATTGTTACCAAAAAGCTGTTGCTATTAATCCTGAATTGTGTTCTGTAAATTTGATGCTGGCGGGCGTTTTGCAGCAGCAAGGAAAGTTAGATGCAGCAATTGCTTGCTGTCAAAAAGTGCTGCAACTGCAACCTGGAGATACTAGCGCTGCGGAAAAAATATCGAGTTTAATTAAACAACAACAGCAAGCAACTGTCGCCAGCCAAGTCATCGAATTAGAAACAGAATCAGACGCAGCGCAACCAATATCTGTCAATAAAGATGAAGGCTACGGCTTGCAGCCTTCTAGCATCAATTTACCGCCTGCGCCTACCACAGAAAATTTAAATACTCCGTTTACCAACCCCGCCGCAGTTTCCGAACAAGTTACCTCGCTGAAGGTTCCCGACAGCAGACAAATTGCCAATTATCAAGAAGTAGAACCCTACAAAAAACTGGCAGAAAACTGTTTAGTTCAAGGTAAAATTAAAGAGGCGATCGCAGCGTGCCAGCAAGCCCTAAAAATTCGCCCCGATTACATCCACGCTTACGTCACTTTAGGCAATGCTTTGCAAGCGGGAGGCAAAATTGAAGCTGCTATTCGATCGTACTCTCAAGCCTTAGAATTGCAGCCAAACTTTGCGGAAGTGCGGGCCAATATTGGCAGTATGTACTTTAAAATGGGACGTTTGTCAGAGGCGATCGCCAATTACCAGCAAGCCATTGCCCTAAGTCCCGATTTAGCGGGCGCTCACTGGAATTTAGGGAAAGTATATCACAAACACGGCAACATTGAAGCAGCGATCGCCTGTTTTAAGAGAACATCCGAGCTCAACCCGCAGCTTGTCGGTGCCGACTTCCACTTTAACCTGGGAAATCGACTTTTCACTCAAGGAAAGCGCGACGAAGCCGTTGAAAGCTACGAAAAGGCGATCGCCATTAAACCCGATTGGGCAGAAGCCTATGCTAACATCGGCAGCGCGCGATCGCAACAAGGCAATCTCGATTCTGCCATCGCTTACTATCAAAAAGCTGTAAGTTTCAAGCCAGAATTAGAAGTTCTGCACTTCAATTTAGGCAACTCATTCTTACAGCTATGCAGGTATGAAGAAGCAATTATTCATTACCAAAATACCCTCAAAATCAAGCCAGATTGGCCGGAAGTTCACGCTAACCTAGGCAGTTGTTTTTCCATGCTGGGGCGGCTGGAAGAAGCTTTAACCAGCTATCAGCAAGCTTTGACACTAAAACCGGATTGGGCAGAGGTTTACTGCCGGATGGGACACATTCAGAAGCAAGATAAGCCATTAGAGGCGATCGCACATTTTGAAAAGGCGATCGAATGCAGCCCCAAATTCAGCGAAGCCCACCAACAACTCTGCGACTTGCTAAGCCACTCCACCAACCTCGCCAGAGCCCGCAGCGTCGCCGACAAATACTGCGAATTTTGCGGCGACAATGCCCCAGTCATGTCAGCCACAGCCTACGTCTTTTCCTACCTGCAATCAGGTGTCAGCAAACAGGCAATTCAGAAACTCGAAGAAATCGAAAAACTCTGCTACGAAAAAGTCGAAACCTTTAGCGTCATCGAACTAAAACTGCTTTACGAAATCTTCCTATTTGCAGTTTCTCACCTGCGAGACAACCGCCAAAAAAATGCCAGTTTCTACCGATTAGTTGCCAAGGAATACTACAAAAAAGCCGTCATGCAGCGGCAGCAAATCAACCGCATCAAATCGGCAAATTTCCTCACAAAACAACAGCCCTTAAAAATAGGCTTCCTTTCCAAACACTTCCGCCGCCACTCAGTAGGCTGGTGCAGCGAAGCTTTAATTCGCGAATTAAGCCGCATCACTCCCCACGTTCACCTTTACGTCACCGGCAAACTCAACCGAGATGAAGTTACCGAACGATTTGAAGAAATGGCCGGCAAGTTTTACTGGCCGAAAAAATATCCCAACGGCTTTGCTGACGGCGGCGAAATCCTCGCGGAAGTAGTGCAAGACGATTTGGATGTTTTAATAGACTTAGACTCGATGACAGTGCCGACAAATGTCGAAGTGCTGTATCAATATCCTGCGGGAATTTGCGTTTCTTGGCTGGGATTCGATGCGCCCTACATTTCGGAAAATCATTACTTTCTCTGCGACGAACACACTCATCCCCCAGGCGTGGAAGAACATTACTTAGAACAGTTAGTTAGATTGCCTAGTTGTTCGGTAGCAATTGGCGCGCTGCAAAGCATTGCCGTGAATCGAGAAGCGATTAGAAATGCTCTGGGAATTGGCTTAAATCAAATGGCTTATCTGTGTGTTGCGCCAGGGAGAAAAACGAATCCCGAAATGGTGCAAGCTCAAGTTAGAATCCTCAAAGAAGTACCAGATAGTTTGTTGATTCGCAAAGGCCAAGGAGACCCGGATATTATTCACAGCACTTACCGCGAAGAATGCGATATTCAAGGAGTAGATTTTGCTCGAATTAAGTTTATCGGGCAAACCAGAACCGAGGAAGAACACCGGGCTATTTATTATGTAGCTGACGTGCTGTTAGATTCCTATCCTTACAACGGCGGTACTCACAATTTAGAGGCTTTGTGGGCGAATTTGCCAGTGGTAACTCGATCCGGCGACCAATATCTTTCGCGGATGGGTTACGCTTTTCTCAAGAGTGCAAATCTTGATGTCGGCGCGGCTTGGAGTTGGGAAGAATACACGCAGTGGGGAGTTAAGTTTGGGCAGGATGCTGGTTTGAGAAATGCGGTGAAACAGCATTTAGTAAAATCTAAACAGCCGGAACATCTCGCACCTTTGTGGAATCCTAAAAAGTTGGCTGAGGAGATGTATGAAGTGTTTCAGAAACTGTTAGCTAAATAGGCGGAGCATTGGGCATTGGGCATTGGGCATTGGGCATTGGGCATTGCTGCTATAGCAATCCCTCATCAGTTGGGAGCTTTTTTCATTCTCTCTTCTCTTCCTCTGTGCCCTCTGCGCCCTCTGCGGTTCAAAAAAAAAACAGAGATATCAAGTACAGAAACGCGATTTCTGGATATTTTTACGCAACGCCGAGTAAAGTTTTGTAACAAAATTCGTGAAAATGCGTAAAAATCCCGCGCCAAGCCTGATATATAAATGCTGATTCATAGTACGGCGATCGCCCTAACTTTATGCCAGTTGGGGCGATCGCTTTTTTTAACAATTCTTCAGATGGCTGACTAATGACTAATGACTAATGACTAATGACTAATGACTAATGACTAATGACTAATGACTAATGACTAATGACTAATGACTAATGACTAATGACTAATGAC
>NZ_JBARVX010000024.1:0-4844 GCF_049646505.1 Microcoleus sp. | reverse complement strand
CCTCATCTATCTCTCAATATTAAGATTTCCTTAGTTGCTGCCGTCGCGGACAGAAATCGGTGATACAATCAATAGCTTAGCTAGGGGTGCCCGAAAGTCCGGGCTGAGAAAACACCCTTAGAACCTGAGTCTGGGTAATACCAGCGGAGGGAAGCTGTTTATCAAGGAAATAAGAATATGCGTACCGAATGGATCGCGAAGCGTCAGGGACACAGTAATGTATCTCAAATGCACTACGCCCGTCAAGGTGTGATCACTGAGGAAATGGACTATGTTGCTAAGCGAGAAAATCTCCCAGCAGAACTGATCCGCGCCGAAGTAGCGCGGGGACGGATGATTATTCCCGCTAATATCAATCACACGAATTTGGAGCCAATGGCGATCGGCATTGCCTCTAAGTGCAAAGTCAATGCTAATATCGGCGCATCTCCCAACTCTTCCAACATGGAAGAAGAAGTTGACAAGCTTAAACTAGCAGTGAAATACGGTGCTGATACCGTGATGGATTTGTCCACCGGCGGCGGGAATTTGGATGAAATTCGCACTACAATCATCAATGCTTCGCCGGTACCGATCGGTACTGTACCAATTTACCAAGCTCTAGAAAGCGTGCACGGTAATATGGAAAGTCTGACGGCGAATGACTTCCTGCACATCATTGACAAACACGCAGGGCAAGGTGTTGATTACCAAACTATTCACGCCGGAATTCTGATCGAACATTTGCCGTTGGTGAAAAATCGATTGACTGGAATTGTGTCTCGCGGCGGCGGGATTTTGGCACGCTGGATGCTGCACCACCACAAACAAAATCCTCTCTACACTCACTTTAACGACATCATTGAAATCTTCAAAAAATATGATGTTTCGTTTAGTTTGGGAGATTCTCTGCGCCCCGGTTGCACTCACGATGCGTCGGATGAAGCTCAATTAGCCGAACTCAAAACTTTGGGACAATTAACTCGCAAAGCTTGGGAACATGACGTGCAGGTAATGGTGGAAGGCCCCGGCCACGTTCCTATGGATCAAATTGAGTTTAATGTCAAAAAACAAATGGAGGAATGTTCGGAAGCACCTTTCTATGTTTTGGGGCCGTTGGTGACTGATATTGCACCGGGTTACGACCACATTACTTCGGCAATTGGGGCGGCGATGGCTGGTTGGTACGGTACTGCTATGCTGTGCTACGTGACACCGAAGGAACATTTGGGATTGCCGAATGCTGAGGATGTCAGAAACGGGCTGATTGCTTACAAAATTGCGGCTCACGCTGCAGATATTGCACGGGGCCGTCCGGGTGCGCGCGATCGCGATGATGAACTCTCGAAAGCGCGTTACAATTTCGATTGGAACCGTCAATTTGAGCTATCGCTAGATCCAGAACGAGCAAAGGAATATCACGACGAAACTTTGCCGGCGGATATCTACAAAACTGCCGAATTCTGTTCGATGTGCGGGCCTAAGTTCTGTCCGATGCAGACGAAAGTTGATGCGGATGCTTTGACTGAATTGGAGAAGTTTCTTGCTAAGGAACCTGTAGCGCTAAGCTAATTTCGATCGCGCGGGCGGATTATTTCGCCCGCCCTTGGCCATTCAAAAGCAGGGAGGTAGGGGGAGGTAGAGCCTCCGCACCTGCATTACCAAGCTCTTCCTGCTAACGAGGAGGGAGGAGACAATTTAAAGATTGATAAGCTGAGCTTGGTCTGGTAGCGACGGATTATCGCAAGTAATGGTATAAATTTATACTTACAAAGCTTTTTTTCAAGTATAACCAAAAAAGCTCAAATCAAAGATGGGCTTTGTGAAAGTAGAGAAATCCGAAGTATTTCCGCACAGAAAAGACGGGTTAGACGGACTTATGATGTGCTATTTAAGTCTTCGAGAACCATCGCCCCAATCATCGATCGGAAAAACACCCTGCTGCAGTCAATGATTGTGGCACTCTTATATTGTGCGCCGCGCCAGGATTTTGTTTTGCTGTTTGATTTTTCCGCGCCGCCCGGTTCCCACTATCGACTAGATACCAATTGCACCCGGCCGGCATCCATTTCATCCATTAATAACTCTAACGCCTCATAATCGATATCCGAGATGTACCCCAAACGGGTGAGCTCGTAGTTGATTTCGTTTTCAATGTCAGGCGTCAACTGCTTAATGTAGAGGGCTTTTTCTACTAGATGACGAATAGAATAAGTTGCTTGCATATTAGCTCGGAGAACTCCGTACAGTTTTATTTTCATATTAACTTGCGATCGCGCGCGCGATCGCAATCACCACCAATAAGTGATTTAAATTACATTGATCCGTTTAACTTAACAGCTAGGGCAAGGTCGATCGCCCTTTTTAGAGTTGCCAAGAATAAACTTGCTAGCATAAATAAAAAATAGTATAGTAGCTTACGTTTGTTCTCCAAATCTTGCGGAAACTTTCATAAACAAGAGTAAATAAATAAAGATTCAGTAAAATCACTGAAAACAACTGGTCGGTTGCCCTCAGAGCAAGTTAGGCTCGAAAATATCAAATAGGTTTAGACCGGAAGCCTTATAGCACAGTAGTTGACAATACACAGCAACCATAGGTTAGAAATATGCAGACACTTATTGCCCCGAAACCAATTACAGTGATTCAACCCTTATACCACCTGAATGCAGCTACCTCCGGAGAATTCGGACGGCAAGTAACAACAGCAATTGGGACTGAGGGAATTGTGGCGGTACTCGTAGATTTGGACGCAGTAACATTTATTGACAGCGCCGGTTTGATGGCATTGGTTTCGGGCTTAAAGCAGGCACAAAAAATGGGGCGCAGGTTTAGTATTTGCTCGGTTTCCACCCAGATTAGGATGGTTCTGGAACTCAGCCAGCTCGATCGAGTTTTTGAGATATATGAAAGCGTCGAAAGTTTTGAAGCGGCCAACTCCCGCGCCCCAAATCACTGGTAGAATCCGGCTAGAGGTCAAAACCAGCAGCAACAAAACACAGCAAATCGAGTGAAATGCCCGAAAATACAGCAGACTCCCGCTGGCGTGTTGGGCGATTTTAAGGTAGGCTGCTTAAGAGTCGCAAATATCAGAGCGAGTCAAGCCGTGCCAGTAAAAATCGAAGAATTACTTACAGCAGAAATCAATCAGCCTGCTCGTTATCTGGGTAACGAGTTGGGGGCGGCGCGCCCGCTGTGGGATGCAGCTCGCGTGCGCTGGGTGCTAACTTATCCAGAAGTGTATGAAGTTGGTGCTTCCAATCTGGGACACATCATCCTTTACAATATTTTGAACGCTTTGCCGAGGCAGTTGTGCGATCGCGCTTATTTGCCCGCACCAGACTTGGCAGCAAAACTGCGAGCGACCAAAACTCCCTTGTTTGCAGTAGAATCAAGGCGATATCTCACAGAATTTGATATTCTCGGCTTCAGCCTCAGCTACGAACTCGGAGCCACAAACATTCTGGAAATGCTGCAACTTGCCGGCATTCCCCTAACTTGGAAAGAAAGAGCGACAAAGCCTCAAAATGGTGGGGATTGGCCGCTGATTTTTGCTGGCGGACAAACCGCAACATCCAATCCCGAACCCTACGCTGACTTTTTTGACTTCATCGCCTTGGGAGACGGAGAAGAATTGCTGCCAGAAATCAGCTTGATTTTGGCAGAAGGTAAAACTAATAATTTGAGCCGAGAAGCGCTGCTGCTGGATTTAGCGCAAATTCCCGGCGTTTATGTCCCGCAATTCTACGATATGGCGGCAGACGGTTCGGTTCATCCCAACCGCCCGCAAGTTCCCGATCGAATTCTGCGCCGAGTCGCGACTCCAATACCAGCTTATTCGATCGGGCTAGTTCCCTACGTCCAGACAGTACACGACAGACTGACAGTAGAAATCCGCCGTGGATGCACCCGCGGCTGTCGCTTCTGTCAGCCGGGAATGCTGACTCGCCCCGCGCGCGATGTCGAACCGCAGCAAGTCGTAGAGGCGATCGAACAAGGGATGAAAGCCACCGGGCACAGCGAATTTTCCCTGCTTTCCCTCAGTTGTTCCGACTATCTGGCACTCCCGGCTGTCGGGATGGAAATCAAAAACCGCCTCAAAGATCAAAATATTTCTCTGTCTCTACCCAGCCAGCGGGTAGACAGATTTGACGATAATATTGCCGACATTCTCGGCGGCACGCGACAAGGCGGTTTGACTTTTGCGCCGGAAGCTGGCACTCAGCGGATGCGGGATATCGTTAACAAAGGTTTGACAAATGAGGAATTGTTGCGGGGTGTGAAGACTGCGGTCGATCGCGGTTGGGATAAAATCAAGCTGTATTTTATGATCGGTTTGCCCGGAGAAACAGATTTTGATGTGCTGGGAATCGCCGAAACAGTCCGCTGGCTGCAAAGGGAATGCAGGCTGGATCGCCGGCGGCCACTGAATTTTAATTTGACAATTTCTAATTTTACGCCTAAGCCTCACACTCCTTTTCAGTGGCACTCGGTTTCGACTGCTGAGTTTTCTCGCAAGCAAAAACTCCTGAAGGGAGAATTTAAAGCGATGAGAAATCTTAAGGTGAATTATACTGATGTGCGGCTTTCGGCAATGGAGGATTTTGTCGGACGGGGCGATCGGCGTTTGGGCCCTGTAGTCCGCCGCGCTTGGGAACTTGGCGCGGGTATGGATGCTTGGTGGGAAAGTTTGGATAAAGCTTACCAAGCTTGGACTCAGGCGATCGATGAATCTGACCTTACTTGGAAATACCGCCAAGTTGAAAGCGGCGAATGGAATCTGTTTGAGGAGAAGGAAGAAGGAAGTTCGGCAACGAGCAATGTACGGGATGTAACGGATGTAACGGATGTAACGGATGTAAGTC
>NZ_JBARVX010000023.1:0-5336 GCF_049646505.1 Microcoleus sp. | reverse complement strand
GTAGATCGAGGTAAAACATCAATTTTGTAAATAAATTCTGGTTCGCCTTTAGGATTATTCTGAATAACACTGTCAATTAGCCTCACATTTTTAGTAATTAAACTAACTACCGCGTCTTTTTCATCTTTTTGAGAATAACAGGGGTTATTGCCGCATAAACTAGCTCTATCAACAGAGGGACACATCGCTCGATCGGTAAATGCCTGTGATGAAATGGTAGCCATATTTCCTTGAATCTGATACAAGTTTCTATCATAGAATACGCATCTATACAACACCTCTTCATTCGCTACAAAATCTTGTGTCATGTTGAACTGAAGGATATTTAACTACCTATCCACTGCCATAAATCTATTAAATCATCATTCAAACTAATTGAACCATCTTCCATTTCATTCTCTATGTCTGCACCCCAAACTTTTATATAGTCTATTACTTCCTCCTTAACATAGATTGTAATTTTTTTTCCGAGATTCCACCACTCAAAGACAATTTCATTATCAACACTAATGTTTAGCAGAGGAGCGTGCCACCACCAATTATTGTTTAAGGCTATTGAATGTACTTTCTCAATAAGCTTTTCTGCCGTCTTAATCGTTTTAGGAGAATTAGAATAAAGGCTTTCATAATCCTTTTCTAAATTACCAAGTAAAGAGGCAATGTGGGGGAATGAAGAATATTTATCTGCACTCTGCTGTAAGTCTACTGGCTGCAAAAATACATATTCTTGATCGAGCGTATCCCTTATAGCTTCTAATTGAGAGACTGATTTTTGTAAAGCATTTTCAGGTAAACTCATCAAAATAGACAGGCATTTTAAAAAGTTAATTACCCTGTGAGATGGCTGAGAATCAACTTCTACCTTAACCGATAAATCCGGTACAATATTTTTTCCTCCTATCATAATAGGAGAATTAGCTGGCAAAACATCTTTGTACGACGTTCTGATAATATAAGTTTGGCTTGAAAGAGTTACTGGCATCTTACTCAATTGGTTGAGGCTCCATTGCCGCGTGGAGTTGTTCTGTAATACTCCACCGGAATAGCTTTCCTCCCGTTCGATTGAAGTTATCAAAGACATTCCAAATATCCTCCTTGTTTATTTTTGGTTCTACAAAAAAATCAGCATCAAACAAATAACCAGGTTCTTGAAAATTAGCTTGTGACGGGTCTTGTGCTATCACTAAACCGTGATTAAAATTAACCCTACCTCCTTCTATTTCAATTTCCAAATTTTTCACTAAAGTCCTAATCGAGTCAGACCACTCGCTACTATGCAGCTCAGAAGCAATTCGTGGACTGATTAATTCTGACCAAGGTTTATCTTTATCGTCAATTTTCAATTTGGAGCGAAGTATCAAATCCCTATATCTTAACCCTAATCTAATGTAAAAAGAGGGATTATATATCTCTTCAAAAATGTTAACTGCTTTGGTAAATTTCTCTTTAAATTCTTCATACTGCCTGTATTCAAAGGTCGCTAAACTTAGGGTGTCTCGGTTTAAAGACAACTGCCACTTTGAATTTTCAGAGAGAAAATTATAGTTAGTATGCTGTGGCACAAGTGAACCTATTTGTGGCACTAAGGCAGCTATTTCAGGAGGGAGGTTTAGAGACTGCGACTGTTGAAAAATGGGGTAATCAAAACGAACTTTTTCCTGAAATTCAAAAGGCTCTTGATTGTTAATTTTGAGAATTGTAGGAAAGCGTACTTGCCCCACAACCTCTATCAAAGGAGTTCGGTGATAAATTACTCGTTGGTAATTAGGTAGTTTCATGTCTGGTCGTACTTCCTCCATAGAGCCGAATTGTAGCATTTATCAACTAGAGTTGTCAATTATTTATAAAAAATTTGCTAATAAATATGACAATTTAATTGCTAATCACCAATTGCCCCAAAGCAATTAGCAATTAGCAATTTTACCCAAATCATCACATTTTGCTGATAATTCTCTGCACGATTTCCACGCCTGTTACTGCTTGCCAGCCAAACAGCCCTAACAGCACAACATTTAGAAAAATGTGGGCGTTTCTGGCCAAATTGTTGCCTTTTTGCATCAAAGGAGTTAGCGAGGCTGCGATCGCAATTATTGCGGTCATTCCCAACCCTGCGAGCAAGTGGGAACCCACGAACAATTTGCCGTTGTTGATATAGGTGACAGCCATTCCGCCGATCGCCCCCGTTACCATCAAGGCTAGCAGCAAAGAGCCCATCTGGTGGTGTTTAATGTTGAATTTCCCCTTAATTAACTCTTTTTTGACTTCGCCTTCGGCACTTCTAGTCCGGCGGATTTGCAGGCCGAGATACAAAGCATAAAAGGAGATTGCTAGCAATACCCACATTAAAACTGGGTGGAAGAATTGGCTCCAAACTTTCACTGACTGCGGAATTTCGAGGTTCATGGTGTTCTCAGGATTAGCAAACATACTTCATAAAACTTAGTATACCAGTAAGTCCCTCTCATGTGATGGTAAAAACATACAGAACGAGACACTATTATGCCTGCCACTAAACAAGACGCTGTATTGATTCAAGCGACCAAGACTGGCAACATTATTCACGTCCAAGCTTTACTCGCTAAGGGCGTTGAGGCTAATGCCAAAGACTCTGAGGGGACGACGGCTTTGATGTTTGCCGCCCAAAAGGGCTATACGGAAATCGTGCGTATTTTACTAAACAATGACGCTAATGTCAACCTCGCCAGCAGGCGTTTTGGGCTGACGGCTTTGATGCTGGCCGCTGCTCACAAACAGGCTGATGTTATGCGGCTGTTGTTGGCTGCGGGTGCTGATGTTGATGCAAAAAATGATGATGGAAGTACGGCTTTGATGGCGGCTTCTCTCAAAGGCGATGTTAATGTTGTGCGGCTTTTGCTTGATGCTAAGGCTGATGTGAATGTCCGAGATATAGATGGAGATTCGGCTCTGAAAATAGCGGCTTTGTCGGGGCACGAAGCCGTTGTGAAAGTTTTGGCTGGTGCGGGTGCTGTTGCTGACAATTCTCTGCTATTTTTAGCTGTCAGTCAAGGTAACGCTGAAATTGTCAGAATTTTACTCGATCGCGGCGCGGATGTTAATCTTAAAAATATTGAGAGCAAAACCGCTTTGATGGAGGCTGCAGCGGCGGGAAATTTGGCGGTTGTCGAGGTGCTGTTGGCGGATGGCGCTAATGCGGAAATTCGCGACAAAGACGGCGAAACTGCTTTGACTTTGGCTGCTGATTTCGGCAATATTGATGCGGTGCGGGCTTTGCTTGGTGCGGGCGCTGATGCGAATGTGAAAAATGGAGATGGGGGCACGGCTTTGATGGCGGCGGCTGCTGGGGGAAATTTGCCGATCGCCCGTATCTTACTTGATGCTGGCGCGGATATCAACGCTAAGGACAGAGATGATGAAACTGCGTTGAATTTTGCGGTGGTTGAAGGCTGCGAAGATGTGGTGGAATTGCTATTAAATCGGGGCGCTACTGTCGGAGCGAGAAATCGGTTGGGCGATACGCCTTTGATGGTGGCTGCTGTTCACGGTCACAGCAATATCCTATCGGCTTTGCTGCAAAAAGTCAACACAAATCAGGCTGATTTTCTGAATGCTAAAAACTTTGGGGAGACGGCTTTAACGCTGGCTGTTTTTGGCGGACATACTGAGACGGTGAAGGTTTTGCTCGACGGCGGTGCTGATGCAAATGTTCCGGCGGATTTGGGGAAGACGGCTTTAATGAAGGCGTGCGATCGCGGTTATTTGGCGATCGTCCAATTATTAGTCGAAAAAGGCGCGGATGTCAACCTGCTGGATGATTCCGGCGCAACTGCTTTAATGTGGGCCGCCCATCGGGGTTATGCTGATGCAGTCAAGATTTTAATCGCCGCCGGTGCAGAATTAAATCATAAAAATCCCGGCAATTATACAGCTTTAATGCTGGCTGAGTTTAAAGGTTATTCCACTGTGGTGAAATTGCTCAAAAATGCCGGAGCACAGGAATAATACGATTTTCAATTTTCGATTGAGTGCTACTGAAGAAAATGCCGTGTCAAGAAAAAAACGTAATATTAACCGTTCATTCTTCAACCCGCGGAGGCGGGTTTTGTTTTTGTAGACGCGGTTTCAACCGCCGTTTTATCTTAACCCGCAAATCTCATCTCATATCGTTTCCGGTTGCATCGGAATGACTTAACCGCAGAGTACACAGAGTACACAGAGTCCGAGAATATATATCTGAATCATTCCGATGAAGAGAGGATTTGATATCAATCAGCTTTTCGCACCCAGCCGTTAATAGTACAGCGACTATCAGCAAAAGCTTTCGAGGGACAGCTAACTGTCAAAACTTCGTGCATATAGCGGCTGAGAAAAAATACGATACTGTTATTCCGAGGTTCTACTGTTCTGAAAGTGTCGGCCGCCACATAAAAATTGTTCTCGACTTTGCTATCATAAATCAGTAATTCGCCACCGGAAAAAGCCTTGGGTTCTCGATAGAAATAGTAAACGTAAGTAAAAAATCTGCTAGCGGTATCGGGCGAGCCGCTGTCGTTGTGAAGTTTATAAAAGTTGTTGTCGTTGTGTGTGGTTAGCTGAGATTCTATATCACCAAGCGGAAATGACGGGATATTTAATTTCCGCAGCACGTCGGGGAGAATTCCTTTAATCCGATTTACCATCAGTGTTGAAAATTCGGGGAATGAGTGAAGTACCATAGAACGGCGGTAATCTTCGGCATTTGTGGAGGTGCTGGTACTCACAAATTCTGATTCTTTTGATAACACATATTTGATTAATTTGTTTTTTTCTGCTGGTGTCAAAAAGTTATCTATTTGGGCGTAGCGAGATATTAAGTCGTCATTTACAGGCGCGGCGGCTGGAATTTCGGCTGGAATTTCGGCGGGGATTTCTACGGGAATTTCGGCGGGAGTTGCTAGCTGCTGCGGCTGCATTTGCTGCAAGTAAATTGGGGGCTCGGTGACTAATCCCACTAGGTGATCTGCGGGGAAGCAAAGGCTAGAACGCCCGTCGTCTATGGGGATTTGAAATAAGGTGGAAAAACCTACTGTTGCTTGGGTGCGATCGGCTAATGTTTTGACAAGGCTGTGCAATAATGGTGTATCGGATTTGAGAATGACGGTGCACTGATGTCCGCCGGTGAGCAGGATTTTAACTTTTACGTCTTGGGGTTGAATTTGCTGTTGAGTGTAAGTCATAATTTTTTAAGGACGCAACTGGGAAGTCGTTAGGATATAACAGTTTTGATTGGTGTCACAGTCTTTTTGATCCCCCCTAACCCCCCTTAAAAAGGGGGGGACAAGAATGTCATAATCTCCCGTCTTAGTAGGGGATAAGAG
>NZ_JBARVX010000022.1:0-18821 GCF_049646505.1 Microcoleus sp. | reverse complement strand
CAACAGTCAACAGTCAGTAGGGGCGGTGCCAAGAGTGCCCGCCCTCTTAACAGTCAACAGTCAACAATCAACAGTCAACAGTCAGTAGGGGCGGTGCCAAGAGTGCCCGCCCTCTTAACAGTCAACAATCAACAGTCAACAGTCAACAGTCAACAATCAACAGTCAACAATCAACAATCAACAGTCAACAGTCAACAGTCAACAGTCAACAGTCAACATCAACAATCAACAGTCAACAGTCAACAGTCAACAGTCAACAGTCATGAGGAGTGCAACCGGAATTGATATTAGTTATTAGTTACATGAAAACTTTCACGGTCAAAGTTAAACCAAATTCCAAACAGCAAAGCATCGAACACCAACCCGACGGCAGCCTGAAAGTACATCTCAAATCGCCGCCCGTCGATGGAAAAGCCAATCAAGAATTAATTGTGCTGTTGGCAAAAAAGTTTAAAGTGCCGAAATCTGCGATCGCGATTAAATCCGGTTTTTCCTCCCGCAATAAACTTGTGGAAGTTCCAATCTAACCATCAAGAAATCAAGTTCAGCACAAATCTATCTAAAGACGGATTCAGACTCAACTTTAAAATCCTATCTTAGTAGTTGTAGAGTTTAAAAAAACATAATGAGTATTGACAACAGAGTAGAAGCAACAGCTAAGAATATTGAAGGCAAAATCCAAGAAGCTGTTAGCGAAGTTACAGGCGATCAAAAAGATAAATTAGAAGGTCAAGCCAAGCAGGACCAAGCATCGGCCATGCACATGAAAGAAGACCTCAAAGATAAAGCAAAAGAGATTGTAGACAAAGCTTAGTCAAAGTATTTGCTAATATTTTCCTGCCTACTGCATCCCGCAAACGATATGTTTGCGGGATTTTTTTATTGTGTATAGCGGTTCTCACAAAGGTGAGGTATGCCCGATTCCCGATGCCCTGTTTGGCCGATGCCCTATGCCCGATGCCCTATGTTCACTCCTAGCACCTCATCTTTGTGAGAAAGGCTATATGAGCGGGTTTTGCTAACCACAATTGCCAAAAACCCATTATCTCATCGACCCGCCCCCGCACACCCGAAAATTCAGAATTAATTGAATTTAACGATTGCAAGGCGACGATTAATTTTTATGATACCAAATCCGGGTTTTGGATACCCTAGATGAACCAGTCGGCGCAGGCCGACTTTGTTTGTGTAGACGCGGTTTCAACCGCCGAATCATCAAGGGGTTTTCTTCCCCGGATTTGGTATTATTCGTTGGCTGGGGGCTGGTTTATCCAAATTATCGATCTGTGGCAAAACTCATCGGCTAACTGCCCCCTTTCTTCCAATGCCCAATCCCCAATTCCCAATTCCCAATCCCCAATCCCCAATCCCCAATTCCCAATTCCCCAGGCCAATAAAAAAGCTAGGGATATCAATCCCTAGCTCGAAACATCGCACGATTAGTTTTTAGAGTTGGCGCGGGCGACGGCTGTTTTCAAACCCGTCTTACCCGCTGCCACCTAAATTAAATCAGCACAATATCCGTCGTCGTCAATCCTGGTCTGCCGTTGAGGTTGGCCAGTGTAACGGCTGCCTGCGGTCCTGAACCGTCAGGGTCGTACAACAAGCGACCCGTGTTGTCGTTTGCGTTCAGTCGATTTTCATAGATCAGGAGTGGTTGTGCCCCATTTAGACCGCCATTACCATCGTATGGTGTGTCCTCAAGCGCTAAGAACTGCTCGAAACGGGGTCGGCTCGGCCCACCCACTTCACCAAAGCCGAAGGCACTGCTATTCAAGACTATCTTGTCTTGGCCGACCACAAAATCACCGATCTGGTCTGGGTTGGTACCCAGTGGCGTACCGAGAGTGACGCCCTCGCCGAAGTTTTCGTAGTAGAAGCTGTCATTGCCGTTGCCACCAATCAGGGTGTCTGCACCGGGCCCGCCGCCGAGAGAGTCGTTGCCGTCTCCTCCGAACAGCATATCGTTCCCAAAGCCGCCCAACATCGTGTCGTTTCCAGCGCCAGCATCTAAGGTATCGTTCCCGTCAATTCCTGGGGTAAAAGGAAGACTGGGCGGGCCGCCGAACAGTATGTCGTCCCCGGCACCGGTAGTAATCACATCAGTGCCGTTGCCGCCGGTGATGAAGTTGCTGCCTAAGTTATCGGTAATCACGTTTGTGGTTGTGATACCGCTAAAGTTGACAGTGCTAGCGTAGGAGATGGTGTCGTTACCGCCAAACGAGCCAATTAATCGATCGCGCGTGGTGCCAAACACGATCGCGTCATTGCCTTCACCGCCGTTCATGAGGTTGGTGACGGTGAAGCTGCTGACAAGAGGACTGGTGTAGCCCCTTAACACATCATTGCCCAGCCCGCCGTCGAGAGTAACCAAAGCAGTACCAGTACCAGCAAAAACGGCTTTGGTAGCATCGATCGTATCGTTGCCATCTCCACCGCTGGCTTGAGTAAAGGTACCGCTCAAGCTGTCATTGCCTTCGCCGCCGACCATTGTATCAGTCGCAAAAGCTGCCACGATCGTGTCGTTGCCCGATCCGCCGTCGAGCAAGTTCCGACCCGCGAAGCCTGGAAATGTACTCAGCGCGCCTACACTCGAAAGTACATTCGGCACGCTCCGCGACTGGATGAAGTCGTCGCCTGCACCTCCGAGGGCGGTATCCTGCGTGGCAAAAACGTCGATCGTGTCGTTGCCGTCGCCGCCGTCAAAGAAGTTTCTGCCGCTGCCAAAGTCGCCGATCGCGCCGTAGAGGGAATCGTTGCCCCCACCGCCGAGCAAAGTCGTTCTCTCAATGCCGATCGTGATGACGCTCGAAGAAAACGGGCTCGACTGGGTAGAGTTAGTAATGACTAAGATATCGTCGTCTAGATCGCCGGACAGGTAGCTGCTGCTGGCGACACCTGTCAGGGTGTCGTTATTTTTACCGCCGAAGAGACTGTCTCTCTGATTGATACCTACAACCAAGTCGTCGCCCAAGTCGCCCCGCAAGTAGTTGCTGCCTTCATTGCCAGCGAAGCCAATAGCCAAGCCACCCGGTAAAGAGAGGTTGTTGCCGCCCCCTGCGATGAAGAAGCCGATCGCGTCATTGCCCTTGCCGCCGTAGAGCGAGTCTCTTCTCTGCGCTCCTCCCAGCATCGTATCCGCGTCCTCATTACCAAACATGAGGTTCGCTTCGACAGTACCTTGCAGGAAGTCTTCTCCCGCACCGCCGTACAGCGTAGCGCGGGCTTCAGCGACTATGGTGTCGTTGCCTCCGTCGCCAAACAGCAAGGCGGGAGTGCGCTGGGATCTGATGGAATCTTCGTCTTCGCCGCCGTATAGAGTGTCGTTCGGGCCGACGGAAGTCAGGGTATCGTTATCGCCTTGGCCAAATATTAAACTGCCGCCCAGGGTGGAAGTTCTTATTACATCCGCCCCGGCTCCGGCGAATATTGTATCCGGGCCCAGTCCCGGAAGGTTTAAATCTAATTGATTAGGATCGTCACTTAAAGTTGTCATACAGCTTCACTCCTCTACTTGTTGGTCATCGCTTTCGCGACTGCAGACACTGCCTCGAACACCGAATGTTTGGATGCCGCTGTAGTTTAACCTGTTTGCCAGCCGCAAGTCTAGCCTGGTGGCGTTAACTCTGTCTAGACTTTCTCCCTCGCCGATTTTTTGGTTGTAAGCTTTTATTTTCAATGTCTTCACCCTTTAATAATCCTTGTGCAATGTCTCAGGTGCTCACGCTCTCTTATGACGCGGCTCTTATTATTAATGTTCCGTTCTGGATTGGCGGTCTGGGATCGCGTCTGGGGGAGGAAATTAAAGATTAATCAAAAGATTAATTAAAGGTAGATCCGGGCGATCTCGAAGACAAGGAAAAATTGGGAGATTGGTTAATTGATAACAAGACTTTGTGGCAATTTCCGGTTTCTGAGGCAGGGCCGTCTTTAAATAATTATGGTACGGGTCGAATTCGCCAACCGCTCAGCAGGGCTGTTTCATTCTATTGTAGGGGCGGCAAATAGTGGCTGCCCCGGTTTCTCGCCAAACACCTACCATATTGTGGATGGGGAGGGTCGGCACTCCGGGCAGGACAAAAGTCAAAACCCTGGTTTTCCAGAGCAATCTTATCGTTTGGAGTACCGCTTTGGGGTCTAGAAGTCTACACCCCGCTTGAGTTCTACGCCCCGATCGCCGTAGTGTTTGTGACAGTATACCTCGGAGTGTACGCTTGCTAAATCAAAGTAAGCGTGGGGTTTGTGACAGCGCCCCGTGATAATGATTTCTGTATCGCGGGGCTTCCGCAGCAGGGCTTCGACGATCGGCTCTACCGGCAGCAGTTCTAAGTCTACTGTGGGATTGAGTTCGTCGAGTACGATCGTTTTGTACCAGCCGCTGGCGATCGCCGTTTTGGCGATTTCCCAGCCGCGTTCTGCTTCTATGCAGTCTAGCTCTTGCTGTTGTCCCCGCCAAACTATAGCATCTCGACCGCACCGTTGGTGATCGACTAGCTGCGGGTAACTTTGCCGCAGTGCTGCAATTGCCGCATCTTCTGTATATCCGGTGCCGCCTTTGAGCCACTGCAGGATTAACACCCGGTGAGATTGGTCTTGGCTGATACCTCTGCCGATCGCCTGCAACGCTTTCCCCAAGGCGCTCGTAGACTTGCCTTTGCCGGCTCCGGTGTATATTTCGATACCCGAAATATTGTACTCGGCTCCTGCGGGGCGATCGTGGGGTTTCATTTCTGAGTGCAAGTCGGCAATATCCAGCAAAGCTTCGGGGGCCGCTCGCCCTGTGGCGATTACTTCTAAATATTCGGGTTTGTTTTTGAGGGTTTGGACTATTTCGTCAGTTGGCAGCAAACCTAAGTCCAGTACGGGGTTTAGTTCGTCTAGAACCACGACGGAATAGAGTTCGCTGGCGATCGCTCCTTTGGCGATGTCCCAGCCCCGCTGAGCTTCGGCGCGATCGAACCGGGTGATTGCTTCGGCCCCAAAATATTCGGCTCTGCCGGTGCGTACTTGGTCGATCAGGTGCGGAAATGCCCGTTGCAGAGCTTCTATTGCCCCGTCTTCGTCGTAGGAGCGGCCGGGGCCTTTGAGAAAGCGCAGCAACAAGATTCGGGTAGGCGAGTCGGAATTGATACCCAGCCCGATCGAGCGCAACACTACTCCCAACGCTGCCTGGGACTTGCCTTTACCAGCGCCGTCGTAGACGTGAATCTGACCCGCTGCCCGTTCCGAGCGGGATGAGGCTGTCCGAATACCAATGCCATTCCTTACCATAATCAGCAGTTATTTGAGTCTGTCTCGGGGTGGGTATTCGATCGCGCGCCTTGAATGTTTAATGTTTCCATTGTGCAGGCGGATCTCAAAAGATTATAGGATAAGTCGTAAACCAACTGATTTTCCCAAGGGCGATCGAGGACGATTGGGCGCTAAGACCTGCGGCTCTTGATTATTCCGCTGGTGCTGTACAATTAAAATCTAACACGGGCTGATATACCTGAAGGCTTATGATTGCAAATGTTTTCCCATTTCGGACTGTTTTGGTGCAAGTTTTAATTGTGTTTTTGGCGATCGCGATCGAATCGTGGTTTCTCCAAAAACTACTGAAACTCGGCCCCAAAACCAGCGTTGAATATACAGCCATCCTCAATCTCGGTTGCACTTGCGTAGGTTGGTTAGTCTTCTTCGGCATTGAGAGCGTTCTCCCTAAAGATTTGCGAGAACAGCTAATCGGTTATATTTTATTAGGCGGAAACCCGAATATTTACCCCACCATAACTACGATCGCAGTTTTGTTATTGGCAATAACTTTTCTAGTCAAATGGCAGGGTTTAGCAATCATAGAAAATTGGGTTTTAGGTAACAAAAAAGCTTCAAAACCTCAGTTTTTAGGGCCGCCCACCCTCACCCGCCGTCCGATCAAAAAGACTTTTCAAGTAACTACCCAGTTTGGGGCAGTTTTAATAGCCCACACTGTTAGCAATTTCGTTATTTTAACAGTGTTATTTTTGCAAAGCGTCAATAATTGAAATCTATGATGAAGCAATTTTTGGATGTCACTCAGCAACTAAGTAAGCTGAGTAACAACCTTTGGGAAACGAATAAAAAAGTCCAAAAGGCAATGATGCCGCCTAGAGTTGTCCACTGGAAGACTCCTTTACTGCTCAGCATCTTTTTAGGTTTGCTGGCAGTGGCGGCAGTCACTGACTTGCGGACGAGAACTCTGATGTTTGATATGAGCTGGTTGTTGTTTGCACTTTCAATGGGTTTGCTGACCAGCCAGAAACCTTTTATAGTTAAAGGAGTAAGTCTGAGTCCGTGGGTGACAAGCATCATAATTGGTCTGTGGTTGCTGATCAGATTGCCGTCGGACAAGAAGGAAATAGCATGGATAGTTGGCCCAATTATAGCAGTAGTAATTCTTGCTACAATCAGGGTTTGGAAGAGCGATTCAAAACGGGAAAGTATCCGGGAGTTGATGCGCCCTGAATTTTTGATGATTACTCTAATTCATGTTACCTTTTCCTGTTGGTTTGCATTTCACTTTTTAATTCAAGGTTGGATACAACAATATCCGAGTATTTTATCGCAGGATTTGAGGCAAAGCGATTATGTGGTGACATTTCAACAGCCAACTATCAATCCATCCCGAGGAGTTGTCATCCTCAATGCAATGGAGCGATACCTAAAAAATGAAGCTCGCACCAAACCGTGGCCGCAGGTAGAGCAAATGTTGATAGATATTGACAACGAGCGCTTTTTTCTGAAAAATCAAGCGTTGAGCACAATTGGATCGGTCCCAGAAGATGGTAGCTGGGATGTCAAAACTTCGATCGTTCAAGGACAGTCCCGCTATCAGTTAGAGATGCAGGCAACTTGGCTGGGGCTGGTTTTTCGACCGGAAATATATTCGTTTACCAAGTCTTGCGAGGTGTTCGATACAGCCAATCGGGCGACTGTAACCTGCGACGCTATCAAACGCTCAAAACCCGGACTGAAAAAAGATGGAACTGCCGGAGACGCTCAAGTTTGAGCCAGTCTCTGGCGGTTGGGAGATGGGGAGATTTGCCCGCAAGCCGAAGCTTCGCTTCGGGAGCATCTGGTGTTTTGCGTTTAATTATAGTGCGAGCTTAAGAACTCGCACTATAATTAAAAAGATGCTTTTTACAAAAATGAGATGCTCCCAAGCCTTCTTCCTGATGACGTTGGACGGAAAGCAGTTGCCAGTTGTCAGTTGTCAGTTGTCAGTTGGTAGGGGCGGTGCCCCCGTGCCCGCCCTCTTAGTTGTCAGTTGCCAGTTGTCAGTTGCCAGTTGTCAGTTGTCAGTTGTCAGTTGTTACCAATAACAAATAACAAATAACAAATAACAAATAACAAATAACAAATGACTAATGACTAATGACTAATGACTGATGACTAATGACTTCTTCCTTAAACTAAAATATGACGAAAGTTTCCAGCGGGTTAATAACTAGATGAGTTTGAGAAGAATTTTGACAGTCGCGATTAATGTATTTTGGGAAGTAATTCGCGATCGCATCCTTTACTTAATTATTATTTTTGCTCTGTTTATGGGAGCAGCGGTACGCTTGATACCCGAATTGGCCGCGACAACCGAGAAGAAAATAATCTTAGATATCGGTTTGGCTGGTATCAGCATACTCGGTTTAATTGTCACAGTCTTGGTGTCTACCGGACTGGTAAACAAAGAAATTGAAAAGCGGACTGTTTACCTGTTAGTTGCTAAGCCCATAAGTCGGGCTGAGTTAATTGTGGGCAAGCACTTGGGGCTGTCGGCGGTGCTGGCGGTGCTGGTAGCAGCAATGACTGTTATCTATCTGCTGATTCTGAGTTTGAGCCGGATTCCTTACCCTTTGGAAAGCATTTTAATTGCTTCGCTGTTTGTCTGGTTTGAGCTGTGTCTCGTGGCTGGTGTCGGGATTTTATTTGGGGTGTTTAGCAGTTCGCTGCTGGCAAGTTTACTGACATTTGGCGTTTATTTGATGGGACATTCGACGCGGGATTTGGTGGCTGTGGGTAAGTTAACAAAAAATCCTGGTATTGAACAATTGATGATGGGACTTTATCTGGTTTTGCCGGATTTAGCCCGATTCAATTTGAAAAATGATGCTGTTTACGGACAAGTGCCTTATTTGCCGGGTTTGATTACAGATGCTGGCTACGGTTTGCTTTATGTGCTGCTGCTGCTGTCAGTTGCGATCGCCATATTTTCCCGCCGGGAATTTTAAAACCTGCATTGGACACCGCCTGGGGCAATGGTTTGCAGCGAGGAGTTTAGCGATCGCTACAAACCTATTTTGCGCTCGAATTAGCGCGCTAAGATATAGAGAAGGTTGTCGATCGGCAATTTCCACTAAAACTCAAATTTTTATTGGTAAAATGAGGTGACTTATGACTGCTGTAATTCAAAAACCGATATCGCAGCTAAAGATTACTTGGCCGGTGCTGCCCGATGATTTTATCCTACCAGATGACCCTGTAGACGATACAGACCATCCCTTGCTAGCTCACGGTTTGCGCCAGTCTGTAGTGGATTCCCCGGAACTAATCCAAGACGCACTAATAGTTGCTAATTTTGCTTTGTGTGCGGCTGTGGACGATCGCACTATTTGCAAAGCCCCAGACTGGATGTACGTGCGGCCCGTGCAACCTTGGCCCCACAGCTATCCGCGCCGCAGTTACACGCCTCATACCGAAGGAACAGTTCCCTTTGTAGTGATGGAATTTCTGTCAGCTACTTACGGCGATGAATATTCTGTCGAACACACGGAAGAAATCGGCAAATGGTTTTTTTACGAACAAGTAATCAAAGTCCCTCGCTATGTGATTTTTCGACCGCATACGGGCAGAATAGAAGTTTATGCGCTAGAATCCGAGCGTTACAACAATCAAAACCCCGATGAAAACGGGCGTTATTTAATACCTGGATTAGATCTATTTTTGGGAGTTTGGGAGGGAACTCGCGAAGGTAGAACGGGCTCTTGGCTGCGCTGGTGGAATGCGGGAGGAGAGTTACTTTTGTGGCCGGAAGAACGGGCCGAAAACGAACGCCAGCGGGCGGAAAACGAAAGTCAGCGAGCCGAAAACGAACGCCAGCGGGCCGATCGCCAACAGCAAGATAAAGAGTTAGCCCAGACGCTGCTGGAACAAGAAAGACAGCGAAATCAAGAACTTTTGGCGAGATTGGCAGCCCTCGGTATCGATCCAGAATAGCACGAAAAGGAAGTTAGACAGCAGATGTAACTGATGTCAAGAAGCGGGCAGAAGGTAACAGATCGCGATCGGTTTTCTCGCTCTTTCTTTCTTTAGTCTGGTTTATTGTATCAAGTCCGGTCGATCGACAGAGATTAAAAGCAGGGCGGGTTTTTAAGATTGGAGATTGTTGGCAGATATTTTTGAGGAACCCGCCCCTACCACCTGCCGGGGGAAGCGACCAAACTTGATATTAATCCTGTGTTTGTAATGTAACAAAAAGTTGAAATTATGTTAGCCCAAAAACTCGAACAATTAAAAGATATGTTTGTGCAGATGGAACGGGCGCTGATTGCCTACTCTGGCGGCATTGACAGCACTTTGGTGGCAAAAATCGCTTGGGACGTTTTGGGCGATCGCGCTTTGGCCGTGACTGCCGTTTCCCCGTCTCTACTGCCAGAGGATTTAGAAGATGCGCGCATTCAAGCCGCAGAAATTGGCATTGTCCACCAGGAAGTAGAAACTCAGGAAATGGCCAATCCCAATTACACTTCTAATCCGGTTAATCGCTGCTATTTCTGCAAAAGCGAACTGCACGATACTTTGAAACCGCTAGCACTAGAAAAGGGTTATCCTTACGTGGTAGACGGGGTGAATGCAGACGATTTAAAGGATTACCGTCCCGGAATTGTGGCTGCGAAGGAACGCGGCGCGCGATCGCCCTTAGCAGAAGTCGGCATGACTAAATTTGAAGTGCGGCAGTTAGCAAAAGAATTGGGTTTGCCTTGGTGGGACAAACCGGCTCAACCTTGTTTGAGTTCGCGCTTTCCTTACGGCGAAGAAATTACTGTTGCCAAGTTGCAAAGAGTGGGGCGCGCCGAACGGTATTTGCGGCAGTTGGGGCTGAAAAATCTGCGCGTGCGATCTGATGGAGATACAGCGCGAATTGAACTGCCGCCGGAGCAGATTCAGCAGTTTGTGGTAAATGCGGATTTGCCTGCATTGGTGGCGGTGTTTCAGGAGTTTGGTTTTGTGTACGCGACTTTGGATTTGGAGGGGTTTCGCAGCGGCAAATTAAATCAGGTTTTGCAACCTGAGCTTTTGGCGGCGAAAGGTTAATTAATTATCCTGAAAAAATGTCACTACAACCGTGTCTTCGTCGCGATCGCATTTAACTTGAAAACGCCGCTGAGGATAAAGCGATTTTAGGCGACTTTCCCACATCTGAGCTAATGCTTGTCCCAAATACAATAAATTGTCACTGCTAGCGTTTTGGGCACCGGGGAGAATGTCATCAACGTGCTGGTGGTTCATCACCTGCTCAATTGCAGCGACATCATTCCCCAGTTCGATTTTCCACTGTTCGTAGCTTTGACTGTTAAAGGCTTCGGACAAAAAGATGCCGCCTTCATGTTCGACAAAATCTGGCCAGAATAGTTTTGTGAAAGCTATGGCAATTTCAATGTTAGCAGCTCCAAAAAGATAATCCCAAAGCGAAAAATCATCGCCGTTGGCTTTTTTCCACTGCTGAAAATCGCTTAGTCGATCTGCATTCAAGGATATTTGTTTGAGGGACATAATTTCTAGGGTATAGCAATCCTAAATCATTTGCATAATTATGATAGGGCTCTTCCCCCCTTGAAGAGCTCGATAGATAGGGGTAGGCCCGCACCATCCACTACACCTACAAATTTATCTGCGATCGCGCACGGATTGCTATACCAATTTCATAAAGTTATGCTGCTACCGAAAATTTGACTCCCCCCCTTTATAAGGGGGGGTTGGGGGGGGGTAGATATGTAGCGCTATTTTATGAATTTGGCCTAACTGTTTTCTCAGCTTGCACGTAAATGTCTCCTGCTGAGTTTTGGTTGTGTTTGTATTCAACGGCGTGAGGTGTCGGCACATTTGCATGAGCCCTTCCTTTGACATACTCACCGACCTTTTCTGTGCGGTGAGTATGTCAAAGATCGCGATTTCGCTAAATTTGCATAAATCCTCATGGCTGGTTAAAGCAATAGCATCAACTAAAGTAACAGGAAGCTAAAGCAATTTGTATGAAATTTAAATTTAAATTAATCTCCGTCCTCTTGGCTTTGTCGCTGTCCGCGTACATCCCGTTTCGGGTTCTGGCTAACCCGCAACCTTCGGGGGACACTGTTAGTTCTGCACTCTGGTGGCAAGTTTCGGTTTACAATCAGGTACAGCAAATTAAAGAGCAGCAATATGAAGGTTGCGTTTGGGGCGATTCTATTTCTTCGGCCCTGGGCGATTCTTTGGGAGAAAAAAACTTTAATTTTGCGATCGGCGACACGAGTTCTGTTTCGCTGCTAGAACAGCTAAAATTGGTAGTGCCGTAGCGGTTGACCTGCGAAAAATCGATTTTGGCGATCGGCACAAATGATGCTATGTACGGGATTGGCGACGAGCAGTTTGTCAGCAATTTGAAAGAGGCGATCGCAATTGTGCGATCGACCGGCAGCAAACAGATTATTCTAATTCCTGCTTTTTACTCAACTCTTGCCGCTAGCAACAATCCTAAATTTGCAGGCACAATTGCTAGAGTTGACGAAATCAATGTTCTGATCGATCGAGTAGCCTCCGATGAAAATATTCCTGTCGAATCTAGCGGCATCCAAGCATTGTTTAACAACAAATCTCTGAATGCAGATTTAACAATTGATGGCGTTCACCTCAATGCTAAAGGTTTAGATATATACAGAAAAGTTTTGTTAAATATTTTAAATTATCCCTTAACAGCGCGCCGTTTTGACGATTTAATATACTTTTCCTAAAAAGCCTGTGTAGAAACCGCTACCGACTTACAGCCTATTCCATATATATTATTCCGATGCCATCGGAAATCATATTCCTCATAATATCCGACAGGGCAGGTTTACGCTTATTGTTAGTTTTAGCAATTATTTGCAGGTTTACCCGCCCATAGAAGAATTGTATCTATTTAGCCGAACCCGATATTACAGGTCTCGAACTGCAAAGAAACTCGGCTGGGATTGCGTACTGCATTTACATGGAATACGCTGTAATACCATTTTTCTAAAGATGTGCTACTACCCCCCCCACTCCCCCCCGAAATAAGGGGGGGTTGGGGGGGTAGTATCTAGCGCTACTTTATGAAATTGGTATAACGGTTATTTTACCTGACTAAATATTAAGGATTAATTGGCTGAATTTGCTGCGGCTGCATTTGCTGCGGCTGCATTTGCTGTTGATTTTGAAGCTGAAGTTGCTGCTGCTGAATTTGAAGTTGCTGATTTTCAACATTTATTTGTCGCTGTCTGTCTTCAAGTTGCAAGCGTCTGTCTTCAAGTTGGAAGCGTCTGTCTTCAGCTTGCTGCAGTCTGTCTTCACGTTGTATCTGTCTCTCTAGCTGTCTGTCTTCACGCTGCTCTTGTCTGTCTTGACGTTGTTCGCGAAGCTGTCTGAGTTGATTTCGCCGCTCGAAATCTCCTCCCAAAAATAAGTTTTGAAAAGCGTTGATAGTTGTTTGAAACCCAGTAAAAACTCCGCTAACAGCGTTGATACCAGTTGCAACTCCGACGACGGGCTGCAAGAAACTGTTGATATTATCTGCTACCCTGGTATAGCCCGATCGCGCTACGAGAATCACATCATTGTTGCGGAGAACTGGGTTATTGTCAGGATTCAACCCTTGAGCAAAATCCACATCGATAGTGCGGCGAGTAACAGTACCGTTGGGGTTCAAACGCAGCAGTTCCACCTTGTCTTTTTTCGCCCGCAATTGATTGAAACTGCCTGCGGTGAGCAAAGCTTGGTGCAAGGATGTACTTGGTTTCACCAGTAAAGCTCCAGGCCTGATTACTTCCCCCACAACGTTGATGCTAATCGCGTTTGGAGAGAAACTCGTACTTCCGATTTGGGAAACTTCAGTCAAGTCTACAGTAGATGCTGTGGGGATAATCACGCTATCTCCTTCTTGCAGCAAAATATCTTGAGTTGAGTCGCCTTTTTGCAGCAAATCCCACAGATTTACCATGATAGTTTGTTCGTTGCCGCCTCTGACTTGGCGGCGGATTTGCACGCGGCGGATATCGGCTTCTGTAGTGATACCGCCGGCAATTTTGAGTGCTCTAGTGATTGTTGGCAAGCCCACAACTGCTCCTTGCTGCTGGTCGATAGATACAAAACTCAACTCTGTTTGTTGGTTGGTCGATCGCACATCCGAAGCAAATACAGTATAAGGCCCCGGCCTGTTTACTTCTCCAACAATTACCACGCCAATTGGTTTAGTAATATCAGCGGAAAAATTAGCACTTGCTCTTTGACGGACTTCTTGAGTATTCAGGGAACTTGCTGTCGGTACAAAAATTGTATCGCCATCTCGGATCGTGACATCTTGGCGCAAATTTCCCGTATCTAAAAAATCCTGCAAATTAACTGTAATAACTTGCTCGATGCCACCTCTGCGCGGACGGCGAATTTGGACGTTTCGCATATCTCCTGCTGATGTCACCCCTTGTGCAAGTTGCAGCATTTCCATCAAAGTCGGAAATTTTACTCCTCCTCCGGTTCCTTCTCTGACGGGATTAATTTTGTAGGAACCGGGGCGAGTAACTTCACCTGCAATACCTATATTTAGGGGGCGAGCGAGGATCAGAGTCACGGTGACAACGGGAACATTAATGAAGGGTTCGTAGCGCTTGGTAATGACGTTAGCGGCTTGTTGCAGGGTCAATCCTTGAATTGAGACGCTGCCAATGATTGGCAAATTGAGCGTCCCGTCAACTAACACTTGATATTCTTTGCTGAATTCTGGAACGCCGAAAATATCTAAAGCAATGCGATCGCCCGAACCTAAACTATAAGATGCTTCTTGTGTCAGCGCACCCGAATTTCCTAGAGGCAAACTCGAACCCGGAGGCGGCGGCGGCGGTACGGGTGCAGGATTTCTGATAGCAGGCAACTGAGCTGTACTGGGCAGCGAACTGCTGAGCACCAGGAGTGCTGACAAACTCAGATTTGTAGCGATTTTAACGGTATGTTTCATATTTTTTTCCTGGTTGCAGCCTGCCAATGAATGAGAGCAAGTTAGCCCGTTGATTTTAGGTTATTTTCCCTGTTGTCTAGTGTAGCTTCGCTTGGTTACAAAATCCACAGGTGGAATTATAAAATTGTGCGGCTGTCGAGATTGTTTTTTGTAAAGAAAGTGTAAACCCAGCCAACTGTTGTTAGAATTAGGAGCTTGTTTGACCAAAATTATTTATACACAACTCAGGATACAAATCAACCTGCTAGAGTGGAGGGGGTAGGCACGGGGGCACTACCCCTACAAAAACCGGTTTCTTTGAAAATAGTGGCTGCTTTCTCGATACATTGATGAAGAAACCGGGTTTTTGAACTGATCCGCGCAAGTCTTGTTGATGTATTATATTAAAGAATTCTCTCTGCGGGACAAAGCACAAGTGTCACTAAAATTGGATAAAGTAATTCCCTGGGGACGCTGCTTGGATGAATACATAGGAATGTTTAGCTTAACATCAACCGATCTCAAGCTAGCAATTCTGGATTGTGCGGGCGGCCCGGCGAGTTTTAATGCCGAAATGACTCGCCAAGGTAAAAAGGTAATTTCTTGCGATCCAGTGTATCAGTTTACGGCGGTGGAAATTGGCGATCGCATCCAAGAAACATATCAAACTGTGATAGACGGCGTTAAGGCAAATGTAGACGGCTATTTGTGGAACAGTTTTGAATCGCCGTACCAGCTAGGTGAAGTGCGGATGAAGGCGATGCAGGAATTTTTAGCAGATTTTCCCTCTGGTTTGGAGCAAGGCCGCTACATAAATGCTGAATTGCCGATTTTGCCTTTCAATGACGGTCAGTTTGATTTAGCTTTGTGCAGCCATTTCTTATTTGCTTATTCTCATTTGCTTTCGGAAGAATTTCATTTGCAAGCAATTACAGAAATGTGTCGGGTTGCGAAGGAAGTGCGGGTATTTCCGCTGTTGCAAAGTTTTAGCGGGGAGGAATCCGAGCATTTAAACCAGATTGTTTCCGAGTTGAAAAACAGAAGTTTTCGTGTAGAAATTCAAGAGGCTCCTTATGAGTTTCAAAAAGGTGGAAATAAGATGCTGCGAGTTAGAGGATGAATGTAATACCATTTTTCTAAAATCGTGCAACACTCTTCGACCCCCCCTAGCCCCCCCGATGCTTTGGGGGGGAACAAGAATACTGTTGCATTCTTTTTTAAAATTGGTATAAGTTACCGGCCGAATGTAAGTGGCCGGGCGAAGGGAATTCGCGGCTATATAAACGATGTCCGCCTCTGCGGACTGGAAGAAGTTACCGGGCGAATGGAATTCGCGATCGCTTATTTCCCAAAAATTAGATAAGCTAAGCATAAAGTTATGCCTCTTCTTGGGGTTCGCCAATGGCACGCTGGAGTGCATTGCGAATGTGGATAATCCTCACCGTTGGTATGGGTCGATCGTCAAGAATAGTGAATAGTATGCGATAGGTGGTTTTACCACTTCCATATAGAAGCTGGCGAATCTCTTGGCTGAAGAATGCGTTTTCACGGGCTAAAACACAACGACGGGGCATTTCTTGGAGTGAGGAAATCGCTTTAATCAGACCCTGATACCATGCTTGAGCGCGATCGCCAGCCGTGAATTGGGAAAAGTTCAGAAACGCTGCATCAGCTTCAGATTGAGCTGTACTGGAAAAGTCAATGCGATAGACGATCATGCTTCCAAAGAAAGTCCGTATTTCTGGTTTTGTCGATCTATAAATTCTTCCAGACTAGAAAATTGGCCCCGATCGAACTCATCAAGTCCGTGTTGAATCCCTTCCAATGCCTCGAAGAAATCGCTTTCATCAAAGCTAAGTCCGAACGCGAGAACAGCTAAGGCAATACTTGTTATATCTTGTCCTGTACTTTCAGCCCGTTGGCGGAGCAGTGCTTCGAGTTTGGGGGGTAAGGTGAGTGTAAGGGTCATAAAAGTTATGATGAATGGTTAACTTTATTTTGTAACTCTATTTTGGCATAGGTAGCCAAAACGATCGCTGCCTAAACTATCTGCCCATTGAGGCGATCGCCCTCTTCGGCCCAATACGGTTTACTTAAGACGATCTCCCTGGCACACCCCTTAAAAAGGGGGGAACAAGAATCCCCTCTTGCGTCCCCCTTCTTAAGGGGGATGCGAGGGGGATCTCCGGGGCATAAATATGTTAAGTGAACCGTATTGCTCTTGGGCCTGTCTTGTTTGTCTGGTAATCTTGCAAGGCTGCGAGACTTTGGGCGATCGTTTGTTCTTCGCCCAGGGGTTGAAACTCGTTTGCTGTGTCAATTTCTCCCCACTGATATTCCTGCGTTTCCTCGGCAATTTCTGCGATTAGGCGTTCCAAGTCGCGCTTGATTAGCGTTGGACAGATTCAGCCATGAAAGCACGATCGCCTTAACGGTATCGCTGGGCTTGACCTGAATTTAAGCGTGGAGTTGCTTTATAGATTGAGCCATTGGATAATAGAGAATGACTGATTTAATTTTAGCGCAGTGTCAGATCGTTTCCGGTTGCATCGGAATGATTTAACCGCAGAGAACACAGAGTACACAGAGGGATAGAATATATATCTGAATCATTCCGATGCAACCGGATTTGATATCAAATAGTTGTGGACACTATAACCCATAGTTGCGGTAAAATTGGTTAAAGACTTTAAAGCGACCCCACGGATCGACCCGCGAGTTTATTTCTCAGATACCACGTTTTCTTTCATAATTCTAATCAAAAACCGCAGAGCTTCATTCACTGCTTCAGAATCGGGAAACATCTCTGCAACATCCGGTTCTAAATGAATATTTACACCACCAAATGTTTTTCGTCCAGATCCTACCCTTCTTACACGCAACTTCCTCAAATCATATTCCGACCGAAGCTCATCGTCCATCCCTGTTTCATCCTTCTTCATAAACTTCTCGCTCCACTCGTGTTACTTTTCGGGCGCTAATCAAACGAATAAAATCTGCTCTTTCTGTATACGACACTATCAATAAATTACCTTGCTGGGACTCTCCAACAATAATATAGCGATCTTCTTCATCAGAGTGATCCGGATCGTAGAAATCGACGTAGAGGCGATCGTCAAAAACCGTTCTGGCTTCCTCAAATGAGATCCCATGCTTGGACAAATTTACCGCAGCCTTGTTTTCATCCCACTCGAATTTCATAAAGATCCTAAATCAGCATCTTTGATATAATATTACATCAAGAAGCCAAACTAAAACCAACTCATGCCACAAACAGTCTGGATCGCACGACACGGAAACCGCATCGACTTCGTAAACCCTGACTGGTTTCTCACCGCAGAACACCGCTACGATCCCCACCTTTCCGAAGACGGTCACGTTCAAGCAAAACAACTCGCCAATCGCCTCAAAGGTGAAGGAATTTCTCACATTTTTGCTTCCCCTTTTCTGCGAACTGTCCAAACGGCAAATTACGCGGCAGAAGCTCTTGATTTGTCGATAAAATTAGAGTGGGGACTTTGCGAATGGCTGAATCCGGAATGGATGACCGAAATGCCGGAAACTGAATCTGTCGAGGATTTGTGCAGGCGTTTTCCCAGGATTGATGCTGCTTACAAAGGCGGTATTGCTAGTTATCCCGAAACCGGGGAAGCTTGTCTCAAAAGGGCGGGGGAAACTGCTAAACGCCTCGCTGCTGAGTTTCCAGAGGATATGTTATTGGTAGGTCACGGTGCTTCGGTTTTGGGAACTGCGATCGGGCTGGCGGGCGGTGCTGAAACGGAAATTAACGCTTCTCTGTGCTGTTTGGTGAAAGTGGTGCGGGAAGATGTACAATGGTCGATCGCACTTAATGGCGATACTTCCCACCTGACGGACGCTGAAACTGCGATCCGGTTTAACTAGAAAAATGACTGCTGACTAATGACTACTGACTAACAATAATCGATATGGCTGGACACAGTAAATGGGCGAATATTAAACGCCAAAAAGCGAGAGTTGACGCTGTTAAAGGCAAGATTTTTGCTAGAATATCTCGCGAAATTATTGTCGCGGCCCGCAGCGGAGTGCCCGATCCCGCCGGCAATTTTCAACTGCGGACAGCTATTGAAAAAGCCAAGGCGGCGGATATTCCTAATGAAAACATAGAAAGGGCGATCGCCAAAGGTTCTGGTTTGGTCGGGGGGAGTTCGGAATTAGAAGCTATTCGCTACGAAGGTTACGGCGTTGGCGGGGTGGCGATTCTGATTGAAGCCCTGACAGACAACCGCAACCGCACGGCGGCTGACTTGCGAGAAGCTTTTAGTAAAAATGGCGGCAATTTGGGCGAAACTGGTTGTGTGGGCTGGATGTTTGACCAGAAAGGAGTTTGTACCGTAGGCGGCCCGATTGATGAGGAACAATTGTTTGAAGCTTCCCTAGAAGGCGAAGCAGAATCCTATGATTTGATATCAATTGATGAGGATACTGAAGGTGCAGAGGTTTTTACAAATGTGGCTAATTTGGAAAAGCTTGCTGAGGTTTTGAAACAACAAAATTTGACAGTTTTGCAGTCAGAAAATCGCTGGATTCCGAGCAATACAGTGGAAATAGAAACTCCTGAAAAAGC
>NZ_JBARVX010000021.1:0-11351 GCF_049646505.1 Microcoleus sp. | reverse complement strand
AGTTCTCGCGGGCGATCGAGTATATCATCCGTGCCTACAGAAACGCTAGCAATGGACAAGTCGCTGCTATTAGTAGCTGTGACAACTGATGCAGGATTTGCACCGTTAATAATTGCGATTTTATCTGTTGTCCACTGCGCGGCAAAGATGTATTGTGTGTCGTTTTCAATTCGGTAAGGACTGCTATCGTATTTGACTTCTTGGGCTGGTTCTGAGGGATTTGGGCTAACTTTTTCGTTTTGCTTGCGGCTGATGACGATGCGGGATTCACCTAACGGTACGGTATTGGGAACTTGAACGGCGATTTCAAATTGATTGTTTGCCAATTTGCGACTTTTGTCTGTCAAAACTGTTGCTTCGTAAGACTGTTTACCGACTAAAAATTTTACGGTTAAGTCGCTGAATCTGCTGCCAAGCGGGTCGCCAAAATTGTCAACTAATACATTAGTACCCGTGATGAAGAGAACGGATTGATTGTTGGGAAAAGATTGATTGTTGCTGTCTGTAAACTTAAGTTCGGCACTTTGGATGATGGGAGGTGCTTTGGGATTGGAAGCTGTTGGTGTGAGTTGGGATGCGCGTCTTTCGCCGATTAAAGTATCTTTGTCGGAATAGTCGAGATATCTTTCGCCTATAATTTCCCCAGTCAGAGCATCCAGTGCGCTATTTTTTTCGGGGGGGTAAAATCTGTGTTGGGGAAGCTCTGACTCAAACTGAGGGAGTTGGAACAACTGGCGATGTCTTCAGCGCTATTGTTGTCAGCGGCCCGAAGTGGAGGGAGTGTTTGTTCTGAGATGTTGCTGGCGTAAGCTTGACTATTGAGTAAGTTTTTGGTATCAATTTCGAATTCTGGGGCGAGGAAATTCTGAAACGGATCTTGAGAGTTAAAAGGTGAATCTTTAACAAGTTTCATGTTTAATTTCCGTAGATGCGAGTGAGCTGTTGGATTGTGGTAGTTTCAAACTCAACTAATTGATGCGCTTCACACTTCGTTCAAGAGGAATGTGTGGATTCGGACTCGATCGAGTTTTTAGTGCTTGATTTTTATTTAGTTTCCAAAGTTTTATTTAGAATAATGTTCCCATATTTTCGGCAGCCAGTCAATCAGGGGAATTACTGATATTTTCCGTCGGGTACTGGAAAACTGGCAGTGTCTGCAACAACTTAATAGCAGCAAATAGGTGAAGGTTGCTGCGCTTGTTAGTTTTTTTTACTCAGTCCTGGACGCACCAAGATCCAAGAAACCGGGTTTTTTGCCTAATTTATGGGCTGCGGCGGATAATTTTCGTAAAAAGCCCGGTTTCTGGCCACTCGTGCGTCCAGGACTATTACTGATAAATTGTGATTTTATTGTTAAAAGTTTACAGATTCTTTATCAAAGTAATGTACTTTACTCAGCAATAATACTTAAATTGTTGTAGGCTCGCATGGAAAGCCTACAACAATTTACTGGCTTGAAATTACGGAACAATGTTGTTTTTTTCTTCATAATAAATGAAAGAATTAGCTGACACCTAAACATCCGAACGCTTTTGAAAGTAAAGGTTGAGAGCTTCAATGCCGTAAGTCATGCGATCGCGCGATCTCGCTTTCTGCGATCGCATCTGGGTCGCTGCTGGGAGATTCTATTTCTACTGGTTCGACTTGAGTTAAAATTGTCATCTTTCAATTTTTCTCAAAGTTAATTAATATTATGTCCGGTCACTAAGCGTTATCAGGTTTGTAGTGAGGACTTCAGTCCTCTCTCATTTGATGAGGACTGAAGTCCTCACTACAAGCCTACAAAATTAGATTTTGCGTCCTGGACTTTAAGACTAATCTGACTGTTGGCAGATACATCCGATTTAAACTTTATTAATCCCTCTTTCTAAAATAATCATTTCCGAACCAACAATTGGACTTCTAGCTATTAATTTACCTGCGGAATTGGCAATTTGTAACTTGCTGAAATCGAGTGAATTAGCTTCTTTCCACATTTTAGTCGCTAACTGATTTTGCTCGATATCGCTGAGTTTGTACCAATCTTCAGCGACATTCACTGTCAAAAGGCCGATGGAGAAATCAGCTTGAACAGACCTAACTAAACCGCCGCCAAGTCGATCGGTAATTTCAGCAACTTGATTTTGAATTGCAGCAATCAGAGACTGTTCAGGTGTCAGCGGCGGCGGCGGGATAATTTCTACAGTTTGCGGTTTTTTCGGAGCCGCTAAATCGGGCGATTTGCTTTTTAATTTAGCAGGTGTTGGCTCAGAATTGGCGATCGCCTCTGGTGATTTTGCTGTTGGCGGCGGCGACTGCGGCGCTGCTGTCAAAGGCGCTGTTGCTAGTTTATCCGGCGGTTTGGCCGAGAAACTGTTGAAAGTTAAACCGACTGCAACGATTAGAATTGCTGCTAAGGAGGCGTTTAAAATTGGATCGGACAGCTTGGCGTTTGCAGATGGCGGTAGCAGGTCGCGCACTAACCGCACAATGCTTTGCCAAAGTACACCGACTTTCTCTAAAAAACCGCCGCCTGGGGGTTTTGATACAGACTTTTTATCGGATTTTACTGCAGCTTTTGGCGGGAGAACGCTTTTAACTTCCGCAGCAACAGCCGGAGGAATTACTGTTGCTGAGTCAGCAGCGGTGGGCGCGATCGGCTTTTGGGGCTGCAGCGGCGGTTCTGCTGCTACATTTTTCCCCTTTTTTCCCAAATTCCGAATTGAGAAAATCAAAGCTTTGATTTTCTCATTTTTGCCGCCAGTGTCGGTTTTTTGAGCTGGGCTGCCACTGGCGGCAGACTTTTGCGCCGAGTCAACCTTCGCTTTCGGAGATTGAGATGCTTCTGGAGTTGGTTGGTTTAGTTGTTCTTCTGACATTTTCTTTGCCTTGGAGCGTTGCAAATATATCTAATATATCTAAAGATAAATTTTAGTTGAGCCTTCTGGGCCTTAATTTATCATTATATTAGTTCTAACTGAATTAACATGAGCATCAAACGCCGTAAATTTCTAGTTTTAGCCAGTCTCAGCAGCTTAGGTGTTACCGGAGTCTGGAAAATGCTTCAGCTTCGGACTTTGTGGGATACAGGCGCGAATGCTGCTGTACCTTCTAATGTTGAGGGCCAAAGGGCGATCGTCCAATTGCCAGCCTCACCGCCTATTTTACGCTTTATTTCGGTTGCCGACACCGGCACCGGGGCTGAAGGTCAGTATGCTGTGGCTGAGGCGATGACCCAATATCACGGGGAAAACCCTTTTAATATTGCTGTTCTCGCCGGCGACAACATCTACAATAACGGCGAAATTGAAAAAATCAATGCTGTTTTCGAGAAGCCTTATCAGCCATTATTGCAGCAGGGCGTAAAATTTTATGCTTGTCTGGGAAATCACGACATCCGCACTGCTAACGGCGACCCGCAAGTTAAATATGCGGGTTTTAATATGCAAGGTCGCTACTATACTTTTCGGCGCGATCCGGTACAGTTTTTTGCCTTAGATACCAATCGCAATGCGGATTGGAAAAATCAGCTTGTTTGGCTGGAAAAAGAGTTGAGTCAGAGCACCGCACCCTGGAAAGTTGTGTTCGGCCACCACCAGATTTATTCCTCTGGCATCTACGGAGTGAATCAACCTTTTATTAAGACTTTGACGCCTTTGTTTAAAAAGTACGGCGTGCAGCTTTATATCAACGGACACGAGCACAGTTACGAACGCACCCGATCGATTGACGGTACGACTTATTTGATTTGCGGGGCCGGCGGGGGCACTCGTCCGGTGGGGCGTTCTGAGTGGACGGAGTATTCTGCTAGTCTGCTGAGTTTTGCGACGTTTGATGTCTATCAAGACCGGATGTTTGTCAGTTCTATCGGTACTGACAAGCGGGTTTTTGATAGAGGGGTGATTGAAGTGCGATCGGCTTAATTCAAAATTTTTGCCCTCACATATCAGATTAATAAAATTTTGTCAAGGTGTCTTTGTCGATAGATTTAACTGCGACTTACACCTTGAATCAATATCACCCTTTACTCTTGACTTGAACAAAAATTCAAGTACAATGAATTGTTCAGCGTTAGAGGCATTTGAGTGAAAAGCGATACATTAGTAAGAGGGAAAATTAATCCCTTAGTAAGACCTTTCTTAAAGTGGGCAGGAGGTAAAAGGCAGTTATTGCCAGAAATTGTTAAGTATGTTCCCAAGCTGACAAGCAAACATACATACTATGAACCTTTCATAGGTGGAGGTGCACTCTTGTTTGAGTTACAACCCCAAAAAGCTGTTATCAATGATAGCAACGGAGAACTGATTAACTGCTATAAAGTAATTAGAGACTCATTAGATGAGCTGATGGAGGAATTAAGCAAGGAGAAATATAGCAATACCGAAACTTCTTATTATGATATGAGAGACTTAGATCGTTCAGCTAAAAAATATGCCGATTTGTCGGCAGTGGAAAAAGCAGCACGAATCATTTATCTAAATAAAACTTGCTACAATGGTTTGTTTAGGGTTAATTCCCAAGGTCAGTTTAATGTTCCGTTTGGCAGATATAAAAATCCCAATTTTTTAGACGGGGCTGTTTTAAGAGCTGTCAACAAATACTTAACTAGCAACACCATTACACTGTCAAATTTAGATTTTCAAGAAGCTGTCAAAGATGCAAAAAAAGGAGATTTTATTTATTTAGATCCTCCCTACGATCCTGTTTCAGAAACAGCTTCTTTTACTGGATATGATGTAAACGGCTTTAACAGACACGAACAAGAACGACTAAAAAAAGTTTTTGACGATCTAACGGCCAAAGGTTGTAAAGTGATGATGAGTAATTCTTGTACGGATTTTATTCTGGATTTGTACAATGATTATCGGGATAAAATCAAAAAAGTTAGGGCAACGAGAAGTATCAATTCAAATGCTTTGAAAAGAGGTAAAATTGATGAAGTATTAATTTTAAATTATCAAGTTCAGGACAAACAAATATGAGTAAAAACAAAAAAACTGCTAACGATAAAGCCTGGGAAACACTATTTGAAACGCATAACATTTTAGAAGAAGTAGATGAAAATGGCTGTTTTGAAATAGAATCGGCTCAAATCAACAAGCTAAGAGAAAGCAGGCTGATGGCAAAGTTCGATCACTCTGTCAATTTGCCAGATATCTTTCGAGAAAATCATCTATCAATCTTGCCAATTTCTCGCTCAAAATATGTGATTGGTAGGTTTGGTACACACTTTGAAGTTAAGTACGATCCTGAAATAGAAGTGATTCCTTTTGACTTTCCTTCAGACATAGAGAGTATAGATTGCACAAATTTATATTCTGAAAGTTCCGCATTGCACTGTGCATTTACTATCGGTCTTATAGATGATTTATTAGGCGAAAAAACAGCTTACACTGTTTCTGGCAGAATGTCTACAGAGTCTTTTAATTTTAATATTATCAATCCTACCACCAAGAAACCCTATTCAATCAAGGTTAAAAATTCTCAGTGTGAGATAGATGCCGGATTTGAAAGCAACAACTATTTTGTATTGATAGAAGCTAAGAACTATTCGATCGAGGATTTTTTAATTAGACAACTTTACTATCCTTACAGATTGTGGTCAAAAAAAATAACTAAAAAAGTAATTCCAGTATTGATGACATACTCTAATGACGTTTTTAGTTTTTTTATTTATGAATTTAGCAATGATGAAAATTATAACTCTCTGAGACTGAGAGAACAAAAGAATTATACGATCGCTCCCCAAGAAATACAACGGAGCGATGTCGATCGGGTATTCAATAATATTCAACTAATTGCAGAGCCAGATGTTCCATTTCCCCAAGCTAATAAATTTGAGAGGATAGTAGATTTATTATCATTGTTATTAGAAAGAGATTTAACTAAAGATGATATTACAGAAAACTATGAATTTGACCGCAGGCAAACTGACTATTATACTAATGCTGGATTGTATATTGGACTGATAGAAAATTATCAAGATTCCGTGACAAAAAAAGTAATTTTTCGCTTGACAAGTGAAGGAAGGTCAATTTTACATAAAAGACCTAAATTGAAATATCTAGATTTGATTAATAAGATTTTAGAACGTAAAGTTTTTTATTTAGTGTTTCAATTAGCGCTTGAACTGGGACAAATTCCGCCAGAAGATGCAATCTGTAAAATAATCTCAGAAAATCGTTCAGATATTAATGATACAACTATAAAAAGGCGTTATTCTACTGTCCGAGGGTGGATTTCTTGGATTTGGTTCCAAATCAAAGACTAAAATTCGCATAGTTTGATTCTGTGGGCTTTTATTACTTTCGACCTAGTTCTACCGTAAGGCCGGTTTCTGAAACGGACGCGGCAAGACGGAAGAAGGTGCCGAAGCAGACATTTATCTATAAATAACAGCCTTATAATGTCGATCGCAACTAGAACTGAATATAATAAATACTTCTGAAGTTGTCAGCGGATGTGGCACGGGATTAAACAGACAGCGCTCGATCGACCAAAAGTTTTCGTTAGAATTATATATGTCAGCCTCGCCGGCAAAAACGCCGATCGCCCGATCGGCAGATTTAGCTCCGGCTGTGCCAAAATTGTCAAACTCGCTCACAAGTGTTACCAGTCAAAGATCGAGCTGTGACACTTTACCCAACCAAGCTCATGCAAGATTTCATCAATAACGTCTCTCGCTACCCCCGTTTTTTCATTACGATATGTCTGGGAATTTTCTTTTTTCTGTTCGAGCGACTCAGACCATTGCTCGATCGACCAGCAACAGCGATCGCCCTGATTACTTCGATTGTAGCGACTTTTGTCTTTCTAACTTTTACACTGCGTGCCATGTTAGGTCTCAGTCCGGTTTAAAGGCAAAGTTTTTGCCCGAAAAAGCCTGCCGGCTCTGACAATCTAGAGCGCACGCCCCAGACAAAATCAGGGTTTGGGGAAGTTGGCAATTCTGAGCTTGAGTTAAAACACCAACTCCGAAATTAGCTGCAACTCGCCCGCGGCGGTCGCACACTTGACCGCAGTCGCTGCGATAGATTGGAAGAGCAAGAAAGTTAAGCTAGTTAAGTCAGGGTTCCTCAACCTTGGCGCCAGCCAACATTACCGAAGTGCAAAACCAGCGTTTGGAGCTACCCAAACAACTGGGGAAATACTGCACCTGTGTTTCCCCCCATTCCCAGTTAATCATTAGGAAGCGGCATACCCCGCCCCGCTTTCCTCTCCCGTTAACCTGACGGTATCGCGAGAGTTTCTAGCGGACAAGACAGATGAAATTTGAACACATCTATCAATTTTTTCAAGACCCCCCTCCTGTTTATCTAAACAAGGAACTAGCAGTGTGCTACATTCTCTCGGTGTTATTGCGCGGAGATTCCTACGGTACAGAACTCATCGGCAAACTAGAAAGGGAATTCCCCATCTACCGGCTTTCTGATACCGTCCTCTACAGCGCTCTGAAATTCCTTGAAGATGAAGCCGTAATCACCGGTTACTGGAAAAAAGTAGAAGGACGCGGCCGCCCCCGCCGGATGTATCAAATCCTCCCCGAATGGCGGCACCAAGCTCAAGACCTGGCTCGTCTCTGGCACGAGTACATCGGTCAGGGTAACGGCGCTTCTGGGCTCCGGCCCCGCGCCTTAGAAACTGGTCACACGGGTTAGCACCGTTGCAATCGGATGCCTCAACCCTTGAAATGCTGGCGTTACTAGCAAAGCGATTTGCCCGATTGCCTTGGCTGATGCTTCTGGCACCGCCGCACAGCGATTAGAGCAGCTACACTACGTCAGGACTTACGCATTGTCACTTGAGAATTAGGGATGGTGGGGAGATATGCAAAGAAAGGTGATGGGGAGAAAAATACCTTGCTGCAAAGCTTGTTGGGAATTTTGGTAAGTAAGTGTCTGCGTAAGTCCTCGATCGCTTTTGTATGTAAAGTTCTGTAAAGTAATAGTAGATTGGTAAAATTACACAAACTTGTACCGATGGATACTACTGTTCTTTCTTCAACGTTCACGATTACCCTGCTGCTTGCTGTTGGCTTGTTTTTCTTCATCAAGGCCTCAGTCAAAGATAGAATCGAACAAGTCAAGCTGGCTTCTGAGAGCGCCCAAGAGTCACTGTTAACCCAGCTACAAGAATATTTTGCTTCTAGGGCTTACCGAGTTGCAGCCGTCGATGCTCCCAACTATCAAGTCACTTTTGAAGGTTTTGTGCGCCCTAGTTGGTTTTTAGCTATTTTTTTAACTCTGCTGAGTGCAGGCGGCACTCTGTGCTTGGGACTGGTTTTGGGAATGCTAGTTCCCCAGCAAGGTCAAATTTTCCTCGCTTTGGTACTGCTGTCACCGCTGGCGGGAATATTTTACTGGAAAAAAGCTGGACGCTCGGAGCAAGTTTCTCTTAAACTCGAATCGGTTGCTGAGTCGGGAAGCCAAACTAAGAGCCTGGTTACTGTCAGAGCTCACCGCGATGAACTAGCAGCTATGCAAAAAGCTTTAGATTTAAAACCACTGTTCGTCGATTAAAAGTTTGGTGTGAAACGTTTTTTGATATGCTAGATGCCGTGCTGAGACTTTCAGCAGACAAACCGATGAATCCCTGTGGCTCTCTGGTTGGCTGTTGGCTCGATCGACCAAACACTCGATCGATTTTAGATTGGGGCATTGAAGATTTGAGATTTATGCTAAAAAAGATGAATCTGGGAGCTTTAATTTTCGTCTAAAATTTTGGGCACCGAGGGCCATGCCCGATATTATCTGTTTTTGGGCTGAGTCAAAAAAAACATTATCGTGAGAGTGCGCGCTGTGGCGGTCGCCCGTAGCAGGCGAGCTATCCTGTTGCGATGGCGCCTTATACCCTAGTGCTTATTTCTTAAGGACTTTTCGCGTAAATTTCAGTCAGCACTCTCCAGACAATGAGAACTATCGCGCTATTTTGCTCTATGCGCGACTGGCGGCCACCAGAGCAAGTTTTTCTGTGGCTGTTTCCAGCATTACCTTTAAGCTGGGAAACAAGAAATGGTTCTCTTCTACGTATTGGGCTCCGAACAAACCTTTTTCAGCCCAGAAGTATCTGTCGGTGGTATGCTCGTTACGCTTGACTAACAGTAAAGCTGGGGGAGCAATGCCTTCGGCATGGATGAACTTGCGAGCCGCTGTTACGGGTTTATCTTCGCCGCTCTCGATGCTATATTGAGGCACACACTCTAAAATTCTGCGTCCTTCTTGTCGGCGGCGACTCTTGCGTTTGCGTCTCCTGGCCAATTTCTTTACCTCCTCTGTGAGCAGACAGTATGAGCAGACAGGTTGTAATGATAGCTACCAAATCCGAGCTGAGTATATCCGTTCTAGCTCCAAAAATCAACAGTTTTTAATATATCGACACAATCTTAACATTCGTGCCGATCGACAAAAGTGCAGCGGTTGTGGTATTGTGGCCCGAAAGTTGGGGCAGCAGCTAGCTTCGGGATCTGTGAAAGCAGGACCCGGATGCAGGGCAATTTTTGTTCTTGAGGGCCGGATGCTTGGAACCTAGCAGCCTTCTATTAAAACGCAGAAACCTGAAATTTAGAAGTCTCCGAATCTGTAATCGGCGACAAATTAGTTGTAGTTCACTGAAAATTTCGTTAGATATATTAATGCGGCGCTCATGTTAATGCCAGCCAGTTCAGAATTTGTCAAGCTTTGTCGATCGCAGGTGGCGATCGCAGTCAGTTTGGGAGCGACATTCAGCGCAGTATACTTGACACGAGAGATGGTATCCGGGAGCGAGGCAAAGTTAGTGCCGATCGCAGTTTACCCGGAAAATTCAGTAGAATCACCAGAAAATCAGGGGTTGACGCTGCAACCTTCGGAAAGTTCGACAGCCAAACCCGTGCCGCGACGGCTGGCGGCGCCAGTTTTTGCTGTGGAAGAATCAACGGTGGGGGCGATCGCACCCGATCGGCTGCCCGGTGACGGGCACCAAAACCAGTGTCAAGGCCCGGAAAATGTGTGGCAGCAGCGCCGGCAAATCGTGACGCCTATGATACACGAAGGCTCTGTAATGGGCCTCCTGGTGTGCGGCAGGCAAGACAGGCCTTGGAACGATCGAGAAGAGGCGACTATGCAGCAAATTGCTCGCACCTTAGCCCTGGCGTGCATTTTAGACCAGCGATCGCAGTGGATGCACCAGGAATTAAGCTCGGTTCGGCAAATCCAGGCTCAGGTGTACGACACGGTGCAGAATTTGCTGCACCAGTTCAAAAGTCCGCTGACAGCGCTGCGAACTTTTGGCAAGCTGTTGGCGCGGCGGCTGGTACCGGAAGACAAAAACCGCAATGTGGCTTTTAGTATTGTCCGAGAGAGCGATCGGCTGCAAGAGTTGCTCAGTCAATTCGATCGCACCGTTGACACCGGCGAAGCAAATCTGAGACTTCCATCAGGCACTTCAGAAAAAGCAAGATCCAATCTGGAATTAATCCAGCATTCTCCCCTGTCGCTGTCGCCCGCAGCCAATTTAGCGGAATCCTGCTTTGTGGCAGAAGTCTTAAAACCGCTGTTAATTTCCGCTGGGGCGATCGCATCGGAAAAGCATCTGTCATTGGTAGCCGACATACCGGCGGATTTGCCGCCAGTCTCGGCGAACGATCGAGCTTTGCGCGAAGTTTTGAGCAACTTAATTGACAATGCTTTGAAATATAGCCCCGCCGGCTGCCAAATTTATATTAAAGTAACAGTGAATGGCGATCGGGCAACACACCGCCCATCCCCTGCCGTAGCAGTAGCAGTCAGCGACACAGGTGTCGGGATTCCCCCCCAGGATTTAGAGCATTTATTTGAGCGGCACTACCGGGGAGAAAAAGCGCAGACTGAAATTCCCGGAACAGGGTTAGGTTTGGCGATCGCCCGCGATTTAGTCCGTCAAATGCAAGGAGAAATCGAAGTATTTTCCCCAGTAAATCCCGAATGGCTGCCACCTGCGGAAACTCATTTATATCCAACCGACCGCGGCACTACCTTTGTACTTTGGCTGCCCCTAAATAAATAATATCAAATCCGGTTGCATCCCAACTGTATGCAGCGGGCTTATTTAATTCGTCACTATTTATCAAATATCACCAGCCACGCCGCCCGCACAAAACTTAAAATGATACAATTACCAATCAAACAGACATCATATCAAATCCGGTTGTATCAGAACGATCGCTAATAGGTGGTAAATTCCAACCAACCGGTTCTTAGCGTCTTCGCTCGCGGTTTAATAATTCCGATGCTGTTAGAGAGTCGATGGCAGGGTGTCCCCCACCATCTCTCCTACAAAACCGGGAAGAGCGACTTTCACCGCACACGGCTCCTGAGTGATGTAATCCTGGTTATGGATACAGTATGATCGCATAA